>CAYZLH010000035.1:0-12630 GCA_964478795.1 uncultured Bdellovibrionales bacterium
CTCCAACCAAAAACGTTGTGGCGGGAGCAAATCTATATCGAACACCAGTCGGTTATATGAGCCGAGGCGAAGCATTGGCCAATATCCTAGTCACAGCGGCTAGTGAAAATCCGGTGCGCAGCTTGAGCAAGTGGTTTTTGTTTTTCCTGTTAATTATCCATGCCACACTGCTCGGGAAAGTGATTTTGCAATCACGGAGCAGAAGACAGATTTTCACCATCGTTTCGCTTTTATTGGGCGAGGCATTTTTCTCACTTTTGCTCCTTCGATTTTTTGCCCTCCACATTCCCTACCTACCATTCGTGATCGTGACAATCGCCACCTACATTGCATTTTTCTGGATGAAATTCGCGCAACAAGAATCCAAACGATGGCAGGCGGAAAAAAAATCGCAGTATCTCCGTGAACTAGACGAGCTAAAGTCTAATTTTTTGTCGCTAATGAGTCATGATCTGAAAACGCCCATTGCAAAAGTTCAGGCTCTAACAGAACGTTTGTCACGCGAAGCTACGAACCTCACAGAAGACCAAAAACAAATTCTTCTCTCGGTGCAAAAGAGCAATGAAGAGTTGGCCCAATATATTGTGAGCTTGCTGGACTTCCAAAAAATTGAATCGCAAGAGCTAAAACTGCACAAGAAGAGCAACGATATTAACTTAGTAATTGAAGAAGTCGTAAATCGGTTGCAGCCATTGGCCACGGAAAAGGGCATCGACTTGAAGTTGGAGCTAGAGCCAATGTTTGCCATCGAATTTGACGAACAACTGATTAAGCAGGTGCTCTCAAATTTGATCGATAACGCCATAAAATATAACCACCAGGGCACCGAGGTTACTATTCGAACGCTAGATTTGGGCGAACAGGTAGATGTTTTGGTGGAAGACAATGGCGTGGGCATTGAACCCGAGCAAATGGAAAAGTTATTCAAAAAATTCTCCCGATCGGAAAAGGGTACTTCGGAACGAGTAAAGGGCACGGGACTCGGTCTGTACTTAGCAAAATACTTTCTCGAGCTACATGGTGGATCTATCGAGGCCGAAAGTCAGGTCGGGAAGGGCACCAAGTTTCACTGCAAACTACCGATCAACCCCTAAAAATCGCTAGATTTCAAGTAGTTACGAATACCGCAAGGCGTTATTGGCATTGACTTCATCGCCCCTCCTAGGGTAAGAAGACTGCACACTGATGAAAAATTTAAAAGTATTAATAGCTGATGACGAAAAAGAGCTCCGGGAGAGTATTTCGTCGACGCTGGAACATATGGGCTTTGAAACCGTACAAGCAGTAGACGGTGAAGACGCTATTCAAAAAGCGGCCCAGGAAGATTTTGCCATCGCTATTCTCGACGTGAATATGCCCAAAATGTCCGGACTAGAGGCACTTAAGGCAATTAAAGAGTCAGATCCCTCCGTGCTGGTGCTGATGATCACGGCCCATGGCAATGTCACCGACGCTGTAGAAGCCCTTCGCATAGGCGCTTTCAATTATATTGAAAAGCCGGTGAAAGAGACTCATCTGCGGGCGCTGGTGGAAAAGGCCAGCACTACCCACCAAGCCGTAAGAGACGTAGCTTTCTCGAATCCCACCTTGAAGCTGGAGAACGGTCAGGAGTTCGTGGGCAATTCGCGACAAATGAAGAGCGTGTTTACCCTCATTCAACGCTTGGCTAACGTGGCCACCTCCGTTTTAATTCGCGGAGAAAATGGCACCGGTAAAGAGTTGGTAGCTTCAGCCATTCACCTTTACGGTCCACGCAAGGAAAAACGGTTTGTTGCCGTAAACTGCGGAGCAATTCCCGAAAATTTGATGGAAAGCGAATTGTTCGGGCACGAAAAGGGCGCTTTCACGGGCGCGAACACCAGGCACATTGGCAAGTTTCAATACGCTGAAGGCGGCACACTTTTTTTAGATGAGGTAGGCGAACTGTCACCGCAGATGCAGGTGAAATTGCTGCGCGTCTTACAAGAGCGCTCCTTCACCCCAGTAGGTTCGAATCGGGAGATTCGTTGTGATGTTAGGATCATCGCGGCGACTAATAGAGATTTGGAAAAAATGATTCGTGACGGAAGTTTCCGTCAGGATCTATTTTATCGCCTCAACGTGATGCCGATTTTCTTGCCCCCGCTCCGTGAGCGCAGTGACGATATTCCGATTCTTGTGGCCAACTTTATTCAGAAATTTAATAAGCTACATGGCCGCAACATCCAAAACATTCATGTCGACGCCTTGGCCAAGCTGAAAGAATATTCCTGGCCAGGTAACATTCGTGAATTAGAAAACGCCATCGAACGCTCGTTCGTGATGGAACTTACCGATGTGATCCAATTGCGTTCGTTACCGGAGCAAATTAGCGGGATGACCTTTGAGGATGAAATCGGCAACGTTGGCCAGATGGAATCTTCCGATAATGAACCAATGTTGAACATTGCCGGCATTGATTTTCAGCAAGAGAAGGAAGAATTTGAGCGGCAGTTCATTATCAACGCTTTAAAAAGATTCGGTGGAAAAATTAACCAGACTGTGGCTCATGCCAATATTCCTAAAAACACTTTGCTCCGTAAAATCCGTAAATACGATATCAAACCAGGAGAGTATGGTGTCACTGAAGGCGACTTGAAGAGTGAAGACTATATTCCGGATGAAACTCTATAATTTCTGTTTCGAATTGCGCAATTTCTAATGTGCGCCAAAGTCCCAATTAAAATTATTACCAGAATCTGTTCGCTGCGCGATTGAGAGATCCAATCGCTCTTTGGTAAAAAATACGGCCATCGGCGAACGGGCTTTAAAATTCTCCGAATCATCGGTGGCTCTGGAGCTGGCCCCAAGCCAACTTCCCCACCAGCCGGGGTTGCTGCCTACTTCGATATTCCCTGCGCCCACTAGCTGTTGAATACTCTTTCCATCCTCGCCGATTGGAGCAGTACACACCCAACTTGTGCAGTTGTGGCCGCGCGAAGACTTATTTTTGTCGATCGTCGACCCCGGAATTCTACTGCTCTTTTCACCGTCATAGTTAAAGTCACCCAACACCTTTCTTGAATCTTTTTCGGCATTTACAAAATACTGATGAAGGTTCTTTTGCTCATTCGCATTGAGCAAAAAGAGATTTTCCAATTTATCTGAGGAAGTCTTGTTCAAATCGAAAGGATTGGTTTTCACGCGATTGATAAAGTCGAATGTGGCGTTTCCGGCCCGGGTGTACAGATGGCCAGCATTTTCTCCAAGTGGAAAGGCTACCAGGCCTTCTGAGAAGACTTTTATGTAATTTTTATTCAATTCGGCGATCTCTTGTTGATTGAGCCCAAACAAAGAAACCACGACAATATCTTTCGTGCCACCACGTATCGCGTAGCGATCAGATCCTCCCGTCAGCTTTTGATCCTTTAAAATCTTTACTCGATCCGGATAAAGTGATTTAAAAAATTCCGCCCTTGCTTCTAACGAACCAATCATCACTCGATCTGGAAAATACTGGGAAAACACGCCGGCATTGGCATCCATTTCGCGAACCATATTCTCAAATCCCGACCCGGGACTCCGTGCGTAGACCAAATTGGTTTCATAGGATTTCATCGCTGGGTAAATCTGGCTATCATTGGCGAATTTAGCGAGACTGGCTTGAACATTTACGGCCGTTTTTCGCTTCAGCTCGGCAATTGATTGCGCAAGCTCTTCGCCAGTTGATCTTGACTGTAATCTAGCAAGTGCATAATCATACTCATGCTGTATGACGTTGATGGAAAGTTTATATTCATTCTGCGCCCGAATTACTTTCGTCCGAAGTTCGGGAGAGGCTCCCACCAGCTTGAGAATCGGCTCCCAATCTCGCAAAGGATATGCAAAATTTTTAAAGACATTCACCGCTTCGCGATTAACCTCGTCATAAACTTCACCAGGAATCGCCCGATTTGGAAATAAATCTTCCAGCATTTTTTTCGTAGGAGCTGAAAATTTTTCGAACTCTTCGGTGTGATTAAAGGCTGGTCTTTGGGCGGCTGGCATAAACTCAGCCCGATCGTGCGACAAATGATAGATGGCGCGCTGAAGCCGTTGATTTAATAAATCAAAATTCTTATGCGCGTCCCGGATTTCCATGGTGGCTCGGCCCGCCTCTGATGCGATATCTGGTCGATAGGTAGTGCCACCGAAGAATTTTGGGGAACTGTCATATTTCCCCCAAACTTTTCGAGAACCTTCACTGATCGGGGTACCTGAGGCCTCTTTTTCAAGAGCTGCCCGCAAACGAGCTTCTCTTTGCGCCGTAAATGGGCCCAAGTAAGGATGGTTAAAAGACTTCGTCACCAACTCATTCGGATCCGCTAGATATCGTTGATGACCGTTAACCAGCTTTTCTAACACATCAAGCTCGGCATAAAACTTTGTGTAACCCAACGTGGTCTCGGCAGGATTTACCGGAATCGGCTCACTCTTCGCTCTCTGAAACAACTTTCGATACCAAGGTAAGGTTTCCGTTTTCGTTTTTTCTGAGACGGTTTTAAAAAATGACTCCTTTGGCAAAGAGACCGTGGCTTGCATAGAGCCCGCACCCATATCGCGATTTACTACCGAAACATTCTTGAACCACTCCTCGTAAGTATCTACAGGAGACATGACGAGCTCCATATTGCCGGTGTCATCCATGATCATGTGTTTGGGCAGAAATGCGTGCTCAGGATTCTCCGAAAATAAAACGAAATTTCCCTCTTTACGCGTGGAAGGAAAAAGAGTCTTTAAATTATTTTTTACAAAATCTTTCCGTTCTTTGACCGACATTGCTAACCATTGATCTTTCGACATGATGGCATCCGTTGGGCGATATAAATTTACGATTCCGTCGATTTCGTTCAGTGTAAACTCTGATTCAAACCCGAACATAAAATGCTTTCCGTCTTGGCCCTCTAGTCCATGCGGGAAGCGTTTTGTTGGCGTAAATCGCGCAGCAACTTCATTGGCAGATTCGATAGTTCCCGTTTGAGAAAGATTCGCATAGAGCCGAATGCAAGGGTCACCTTCCGCCGCAGCAAAGAATGGGAAACTAATGAGAAGCGCAAGAATTTTGACCGAGCGGAAAATTATCATATTTTAATTTTCGGTAGTAATTTCAGTGATCTTTAGCGCTTTTTGGACGATTTTACCTACCCGACACGGGACTTAGATTATTTTCAGAATCCGAATATTCCACCCCAATTCCCCATTCTCCTCTTTTTGCGAATTTCGGATTTTTTTACACGGTAGAAAGCCGGAAAGAATTTACTAAAAAATACCGATATACAGACGTGAAACTATTCGTGTTTCTTTTTCTACTTCCCTCCTTTGCATTGGCTCAGCCCAACTGTGCCAGCATCTATCGAAAGATATTTCATGAAAATCCTCTGGAAAGTTTGGATCGCGAAGTGCTCAAAGAAATTCAGACCAGTTATTTTGCGTTAGATCGATCCAGCAAAAGTGCCGTAAAAAAGTGGAATGATACCCTATTGACTAGCCTAAACGGGGCTCCTCTCCCGACTCCTGTTGGATCGAGAAAAGCCGCTGTTTCCTACGATGAAGCAAGAGATCTGTTCAAAATTTTGAACGATCATCCGGTGGCATCTTGCAAACAACTACCGAAATATGACCCCAATAAAAATATTGGATTTTGTTTCGGGCGGGCGGCAGCCGGTCATCTATTGGCCCTACAAGAAGGAGTCCACAAAGATTCCGTACGAAAAATTTGGGCAGTGGGCACCATGCATGCCGACAATATCACCTGGGGTCACCATGTAGCAGCCATGGTTCGAGGGCAAAATGGAAACTGGTATGTGCTAGACCCTGAATACAAGAGAGTGATTACACTCGATACTTGGATGAAAAAAGTGAAAGAAATGGACGTCGATGGAAAACTCATTTTTCTTTCAAGCGACGCAAAACGATTTGGACCAGCTACTCCCGACACCTATTCCGCTCTGGAACTCAATAGTGACTTTTACAATAAATATTTTACTGATCTTTTGACTGAAATGCGGAAAACGGCCAAGGAGAAAATAAAATAGCTCGGCAAGCTTTCGCCTGCCGAGCTGAAAATGTTTCTGGTCTTAGTAGCAGAAGAGCATCTCACGATACTTTGGAAACGGCCAATAACCGTTACCCACAACAACTTCTAAGCGATCGCAAACATCGCGCAAGGTTAGCATTTGTGGGAGCACTTTTTCCGCAAATGCCTTGGCTTTGGCTTCTTCACCCATGGAGTTGGTCGCCTGGTATGCCGATTCCATAGCTGCACGTTTTTCCGCCAATTCTTTCAGCAGCTCGGCCGTCTTTTTCACAGCGCTCTCCACTGGTCCTCTTTCCACTCCTGGAACTTTCGCTAGGCTAACCGCAGATTCAGCCATGTCACCTAGATAACGGCTCACCGAAGGAATTACATAGGAATCCACCAGAGTTCTCATCGTATCGATTTCGATTTCAATCTTCTTCAGGTAGCGCTCCACATTTACATGGTGACGCGATTGAATCTCGGCATCGGATAGAACATTCTGCTCAATGAAAAGTGACTTCGAGCTTGGATAGGTAAACGCATGTAACGCTTCGGGAGTATTGCGTAAATGAGCGAGACCGCGTTTTTCCGCTTCCACAACCCACTCCGCACTATAACCGTTGCCTTCGAAACGAATGGCTTCGGTGGCGATTACTGTTTCCCGCACCAACTCTAACAAGGCTTGATCACGGTCAGATCCCGATTTTACTCGTTGTTTGATCAAGGCACTCATTTCGCTCATGGCTTCGGCCACAGCGGCATTGAGGCAAGTCATGGGGAAGGAGCAGGAGGCTGAAGAACCTACGGCACGGAATTCAAACTTGTTTCCGGTGAAAGCAAAGGGAGAAGTACGGTTGCGGTCCGTATTATCTCTAGCCACCGCCGGGATTTTGGAAACGCCTAGATTGATCATGGCTCTTTCCGCGTTTTCAATGCTTTCGCCACTCTTGATCTTGTTCAAAATCATCGAGAGCTGGTCACCCAAAAACACGCTCATGATCGCCGGAGGAGCTTCGTTGGCACCCAAGCGGTGATCATTTCCCGTGCTGGCGATGGATGCACGCAAGAGAGCATTGTGTTTGTGAACCGCCTTCAAAATGGTGCTTAATACTACGAGGAAGCGCAAGTTTTGGTGGGGGGAAGTGCCCGGCTCCAGCAAGTTCACGCCGGAATCGGTGGCCATGGCCCAGTTGTTGTGTTTTCCCGAACCATTAATTCCCGCAAAGGGTTTTTCATGGAGCAAGAGCGCGAAGTTGTGGCGCTCAGCTACTTTTTTCAACACTTCCATCGTGAGGTGGTTGTGGTCAATGGCTACGTTCACTTCTTCAAAGATCGGCGCAATTTCAAACTGGGCTGGTGCCACTTCATTGTGCCGAGTTTTTGCTGGCACGCCCAAGCGGTAGAGCTCAAATTCTACTTCTTGCATATAAGCTTGTACGCGCGATGGGATCGAGCCGAAATAATGATCTTCCAACTCTTGACCCTTGGGCGGCTTCGCTCCCATTAGAGTACGGCCAGAGAGCACGAGATCGGGGCGCAATCCGTAGTAGGCGCGATCGATCAAGAAATATTCCTGCTCTACTCCCAAAGTAACGTCTACGCGTTTTACGTTGGTGTCACCCAACAAACTTAAGAGCTGGGTGGCTTGAGTGGAGAGCGCTTCCTGCGAACGCAAGAGCGGAGTTTTTTCGTCGAGCGCGTGGCCGTGGTACGAAATAAATACGGATGGGATGCAGAGGGTGCGACCGTTGGTGGTCACCATCATAAACATTGGGCTGGTAGGATCCCAAGCTGTATAGCCACGAGCCTCGAAAGTGGTGCGCATTCCGCCGGAAGGAAAGCTGGAGGCATCAGGTTCCGATTGGATCAGCTGCGAGCCTGAGAATTTTTCAATGGGCGCACCATCGTCTTGAAAGGAAATAAAGGCATCGTGCTTTTCAGCGGTCAAACCGGTCATTGGCTGAAACCAGTGGCAAAAATGGGTAATGCCCATTTCTAAGGCCCAGTTCCTCACGGCCTTGGCGATTTTATCAGCCAAATCTTTTTCTAGCGGTTGGCCGCTGCTGGTGAGCTGCAAGAAGCGCTCGAAATCGGCCTTCGGAATGGCTCCCTTAATTTCTTTCTCGCCAAAAGTGTATTGTCCGAAAAAATCGGAAACAGCGAGGGAGCGACCTAAGTCATCTTTGGGCAAATCAAATTTTCGGGGTTGGCGGCTGATGGCGAGCTCAATGGCGCGGAATCGGGCTTGGACTTCGGGGCTGGTAGACATAAGGGAATCCTCCTGGTGGCTAGTGAAGATGCAAAGAAGATAGCACCAAACTTCCCACGAAGTAAGTGGCACTTTGCATCAAAATCATTTTTTTCTAGTGGAGGAACGAGGGTTTTTCCCTATGGAAATGCTCGGTGCGGTAGACCCGCCGCAAGCCAATCACAAAAGCCGCCCATATTGTGAGCGTCATACCCATCGTCTTGAAAAAAACAGGCTACCCGACCGGATCGGTTTCCCGATCGGCAATAGAAAATCACCGGTTTATCTTTTGGCAATTTTTGGCGAAAGGCCAGCCAATCTTGATCCTCATCATCCATTTTGGAAGTGGGCATCCAGAGCGCGCCTTCGGCGATGCCAGACTCCTCTAGTTCCTCTTTTTCGCGAACGTCGATTAATACAGCCTGACCTTGCTTCACTAATTCATGGGCTTTTTTTGGTTCCATGGGCCAAGAGCCTACAAAACAAAAAACAAAAGGCCAAGGATTTTCCCCTTGGCCTTTGGCGTTAACCGATCAGAACCGGCTTAGTTTCCACCCACTGAAGGTGTAAAGGCGAATGGATATTTCACCTCTACAATCCCGCCGCCCAAGGGCTCAGGGAAAACAATCCGCTTCAATACATCCGTTAGGCAGCGCTCCACATTGGAATTACTAATGCTTGAGCTTTCCACCCCGGCCTGGGTCACCCGACCGGATCCGGAAATTACAAACTGCGTGCTTACTCGACCGGAAAGTTTTTGATTTCCGGAAAGTTCGCGCTCGTAACAGTTACGAATCTGGCGCATGTGCCGCTTGATGTATTCGTCGATCACGCTCTTATCGAGACCGCCCATAATAATGGTCTCTGAAGCGTTACCCACTTCCACATTGGGTCGGCCACCGGCCGCCACTCCCGAGAGATTTCCCCCGGAACCAATGGCTCCTAGTCCAGAACCCTTGGCGCCATCACCAAACCCTTTGGTGCCGAGACCTTCCACGGTCTGCGAGGTGCCACCCCCACCGGATCCGGAGCCTAAGTTACCTAAGCCTCCATTTCCTTCGGTGGTAAAGGCGCCATGGCCCTTCAAGCGTTCACCGGCGGCCTTGGCCCCGGCGCTTCCGGCCGCAAGATTTTTGGAAATGCTGCCACCGATATCGCTAAAGAGGGCTTCCACGTTTCCTTTTCCTTGCACCTGACTCTTCGTGGGCGTGTTCAAGTTCGGATTGCCCCGACTCTCATACATTCCCACGGGACTTTTGGGTTTATTAGGCGCACCTTTGCGGCCTTCCGTACCAGCGGCCCGGGCGCCTTCGCCCTCGTTACCCCCAGCAGGTTTCGCGGCTTGGCCCTTCACCTGATTCACGGCCGTCACCGGCTTCTCCGAAGGTGTAGTTTTCACCGGCACTGGCTTTGGCGGCTGGGCCACAGGCATGGGCGGTGGAATTTCCATTGGCGGAGGTGGCATCACCATCGGCGGAGGCGGTGGCTTCACCGGCTCGGGTGGTTTCACCTCTTTCACCGGCTCTGGTGGCTTCGGCGGCGGCTTCACTGGCTCCGGCGGAGGCGGTTTCACCGGCTCTGCTTTAAAGATAATGGTTGCTACCCGCGGAGGTAATTCTTCCGTTTCTAACTTCTTCGGCGGCTCAATTCCCACCAACAAAAGCACTAGGGCGAGCGTGAAGAGAATGGAGCTAAACCAGATGCGGAAATAGAGCGGATCTCGCTCCATCACTCGCTGACGCTTTAAGTGGGGTGGCAAGGGCGAGTAGCTGACGAAAAAGCTGATATCGCGAAAGCGAATCTTGGCTAAGTCGTTTTCCTTGAGGTGGAAGCGATTTCCGCCCAATTGTTCGAGAGGAATCAACTCTTTCCCCGAACGCACTACCCCCGACATTTCGGGCGTAAATTGTAATTGAGCAGCGCCTTCGAAGGAAACGAAGGGAAGCTCAGAATGCAGACCGGGCACACAAAACGTAGCGGATTTGCCTTCACCCAAGGTCACGGCTTTTTGATCTACGATATGTTTTACATCGAGAATCACGTCGCCCCAGTACATCACCACTTGTAAGGCGCGTTCGGAGCTGGAGGGATAATCAAAAATTTGAATGACGTTTCGTTCATCTTCCAAAATTAAGGGACGAAAGTCTTCTTTAGCATCATAGAAAAGTTTGCGATGACCGCTGGCGCTGGCGCGTACTGCCGTGGGCGGCAACATGGATTGCGCCTCGGAAACTTGCATCTTTTTGTAGGTCAGAACGGCGAAACCGATTTTCACTTCATCGCCGTCTTTCAAGTCTTGCGAAACAGTCTTGTGATCATTTACGAACAGACCGGTTTCGCTGGCCATATCGTAGATATGGGCGTTCCCATTTTCGTCCATTTCCACAACGGCATGCACGTTACTAACAGCATTTTGCTGGATGCGGATATCGCTGGAGAGAGCGGATCCAATCACCACTCGCTTTTTGTTTACCTTAAAGGTTTTTTTCTGCTCTTCTCGGCCTTTTCCCGTGATGAGGTTAAAAACCATTACCCAGTTGGTATCAAGCCGTTCATTGGGGACCGATTGGGGCGCGTTTAGAGGTTTATCGTTCATACTCATCTCACTTCAACAAAAGCGAATCTCTGACGAGTTCGCGGTGAAAATTGGGGCGCAACTTTAATAGACTGCCAAACTTCTTCTCCGGCGGAGTAACTACATACACACCTTCAGGGTTATTGGGACTTCCCTCTACCACTGCATCGTCGAAGCTAACGGTCGACTTCTTTCGATAAATGATTTTTGTCTGTGATTTTCCACCGACTGGATTCGGCTCAATCTCTTCTTCGCCGGCGGCGAAGGCCAGAGCGGGCAACAAAAGAAATAGGAAGGCGATCTTTTTCATAAGTTCTCCTTAGTGTTCCAAAATTCCAAAATTGTTTTGGCGTGCTCATTGGAGCCCGCAATGGAGTTCAAGAGACTAGCACTCTTGGCGCGATCGCCCTTAGCTAAGGCCAAGATGGCCTCGGCAAATTTCGCATTATCGCCTCCACCCATGGTCACCAAACTAGAATCGGCAACTTTACCCGCGGCCAAACTCGCCAATGCCACGCCCCGCTTGATCTCTTTGTCATTGGGTGCGCGCACTTCTAATTGACGGAAAGCCAATCCGGCGTGACGCCACAATCCGCTCGCCATATGCAAGCGAGCGATATTTTTCTTCGGAGCAAAGGCGAATTCATCGATGGTCAAAGCGGCCTTAAAGCCGCTCAAGGCTTTCGACATATCGCCCTCTTTCCCTTTCAGATAGGCAATATTGTTGATCGCTGGGGCGAATTTCGAATTCTTTTGGAGCGCATGCAGATAGAAAATTTCCGCCAACTCAAACTCTTCGCGCACCAAGTGACGGTTACCAATAGCCACCCAGGCGTTAAGATCATCGGGCTTCGAGCGTAAAATTTTTCGTTTTGCTTCCAATTCGCTGTCAGAATTTGGCACCTCACCCATGAGCCACTCTGAAGGTTTGGACCAATCTACTTCCCAAAGCAAAGGCAGTTTATCGGGCTTGGCGCCGTAAATCGACGCTAGTACATAGGCGCTAGCCATGGTGGACCCCACCACTTGCAGCTGCTCGCCTTTTTGCAGTGCGGTCTCTAGAGTCTCGCCCACTTTTACATAAACCGGGCGAGCTACGCTCTTTAACTGGGCCTTGAATTTCGCTTTGTCTTCGGCAGAATATTGATCGGGCACAGGAGCAGCTTCGAGTTTCATCCCGAAAGATCGGTAGGCCATTGCCATTCTGCGGAAGGCCTCTACCCCCCAACGACCATCCCCAAAATCCATCACCTCAATATAGCCTTTGTTCAATCTCTCCAAGGCTTGAAGTTTGTTATTGATATCGGCCTTCAAAGTAGCTTCCGGTAAGCGGAGCGGCGATTTTTCAAAAGCTTCTTCCAAGGGACCAAGCAGCACAAGACGGGCCTGGGCGGCATAGCCTAATTCTTCGGAACTGGCTTTGTTCCCTTTCGACTTCACCTTGGAAATCGTCGTACGTAGATAATTCTGAGCCTTCTCTTCCTCACGTAACTTTTCGTAAAGTATCGCCGTTTCCATGGTGGCGCCTACGGCGTGGGAACCGTCAGGAAAGGCGGAAGAATATTTTTGGAACGAACGGATAGCTTCAGGAGTATTGCCTTCCTCTTTTAGTCGCTTGGCTAAATCGAAAAGAAATTCCCCAGCGGCTTCGCGGGCGTTACCCAAACCCTTGTTTGCAGCTTCCACAATTTTTCGAAAATCTTCGGTGGCCTTATCATTCTGTCGAAGTGCTTTACGCAAGAGTGCGGCTGAGCGTAATGACTCCAGCGCCATTTTTTGGGAGTCCGCACC
>CAYZLH010000036.1:0-12272 GCA_964478795.1 uncultured Bdellovibrionales bacterium
TCGCGTTTGGCTAACTCCAAGGCCGCAGCATCACGCTTTCTTTGCAAAAAACGCAAACTTCCTTCCAGTCCCACAAAGTTAGCCAGCTTCTCATTGAAATCCACGCTGCTATCCACCCATACCGTGGCGTGCAAACTTTCATGAATCACCAGCTCCACAATATCCCGCTCTTTTCCTTTTAGCATGGAACTATAAAGTGGATCGGCGAACCACCCCAACGAAGAGTAGGCCGGCACACAGCGCACCCATACATCAGGCTTGGGTAAACTTAAACCTTCGATGCGCTTGGCCTCCTGCTCGGCCGAGTTTTTCCGAAAAAAGCCCAGATACGGCACGTCGCCCACTATGGGGAAGTGCCAAGTTTTTTCCTTAAGCTCGAGCGGATCGGCGGCCGACACCGCCCACAGCAAACACGGCCCATCCAGTCTCACAAAATTTTCATAATTGGCGGTGGCCTTCAACCCGAGCTCTACAGCGAATGCTTTTCCCTCTTTCACCATCGCGATCGCTCGGCGAGTTTCCTCATTCGTCCGAGGACTGGCCAAGATTTCAGTTACTGGTCGTGAACGGTTAAAGAGCTTCCACTGCTCCACGCCATTTTCCGCTATATAGGAAAATCCAGAGCAAGATTGTAGGAGCAAGAACACCCAGAGAAATTTCATTTTTCTAGTTTAGCGCGCTATTGATCGAAGCGGAAAAAAATTGTTTAGCTTTTGCTCGTAACTAGAGCAACCAAGATGCACCAACAGAGAACATTTGATTCTCTTTGTATTTACCAAACTGAAACTTTGGCACATAGGTCTTCATCTCACCCTTCACGGCCATGTTTTTTGTAAGAAAAATTCTTAGGCCAACTCCTGCAGTTCCAGTTGCCACCTTTTGAGAAATGGTCTGATAGATTCCCAGCTCAGGATATTCGCGCAGCAAATTTCTTTGCATCTTCCCGCCGCCGAAAATTACATAGGGCTGTACTAACCACTTCGTAGGCACTAAATTCTGCACCCAGTTGAAGGAATATATCTTATCCCGATAAGTTGTGGCCTCGGTGGTGTAGACTGGATATGGCAATACGGAACTTATGTTCACAGGATAAGATATTTTTGTGGTGCTATCGGTGTATTCGAACTGTAACGCCGAAACGGAAGTGAATTTAAAATCGATAGAAGCGGTGTATCTACGCTGCACGCTATTGTAGCCATCGGAAAAGTTCGCTTTCGCGTAAGCCACCATGCCCGAAAGTTCCACATTGGCCGCCCACGCTGACGCGGTCCAAAGCATCCCCAAGATACCTGCAAAAATGATTTTCTTTCCGTCCATGGAAAAGCCCATCCTAATTATTAGGATACGACGGAAAACGCTCTTCCGGCTACTAATGCTCGCTAAAAATTCTGAGAATAGTCGTAAACGGGGTCGGGTACCGCGTCTAAGCCCACGGAAGCTGGACCACGACTACTTGCCGGGCGCGGATTCTCGGAAATTACCGGACTACGCTCTTTTACTGCCCTTAATCGCTCAAGAACTGCATTCACTTCCGGATCTAATCCGTTGTCCTTTTTTTCCGCCGCCTTCTTCGCTGCGCGAGGCTTGGTCACCGAAGCGATGGTACGATTCGGCTGCTTCTCCTCGGCACTTCGCAGTAACTCTTTCTGTTTTTGTGCCACGCCTAGCACTTCCATATCGATATCGATTTTGGTGCTTGGCAAGGATATGAGCGCAGCTTCTTCAGGAGAAAGAGGGCGAGAGGCATCGGCCTTTTTTGCATTGGCCTCAGCGACAACCTGATCAGGATCGGCAAATTTCTTCCGATAATAGTCAGGTTGGTTAAATTCGTCTGCCGTTTCAATCGACGAAAAATAGTCTTCTAACTTTACTTCAGCCAAATGTTCTTTAATTGGAACGTCTTCCACTGAAAGCTGCGTGGGTAAGTCGGTTAAAAACTTTGTACGCTTTTCCTTAGGCCAGGAATATCCAGCCAACCAGCCATCAAGTGCGGCGATATCGAGTTGACGAATCATTTGTGGCATTACGGAATGAATTTCCAAAGAAGCTCCACGAAACTTTTCCAGCCGCAAACTTTTGTCTTTGCCGTTAGGGTTCGACATTCTTGCTTCTCCTTCTAAAACAAAAGCTGAAGTCGTGCGATCTTTATGGTCGTAAGAAAGTAGAGCTTTGCCCACAAGATCCACTACCGCTGAAGTGGTCTTCACAGACTCTTCGTACCTGCTGTCAAATAAAGCTGAACCTCGTAAGACTTTGACCTGACCATCAGAATTCAGCTCCACCACAGAATATGGGGCCAATTCCACGCGCATATTCTTTTTTGTGACAAACACTTCAGTTTTGTTACTCGCCTGAAATAGCTCGGCCGCCCGAATTGGTTTCCCACTAGGCTCTCGCATAGCCACCGTTGGTGATTGAGCAGATGGGGCACGCGGTGCCTCGGTCGGCCCATCATCGTCGTTAGCCCAGCCAATGGGTGCCCACATTACCACCAAAAGAATTCCCAGCGTCCTTGCCTTCTTCATCCTATTCTCCTTGAGTAACGCTCGCTAATTTGCGATCGATTACTCTCATCCAAAGATCCACCTTTTTGCGAATCTTTTCCTTTTGTTCGCCACTAGCCCCGGCCTTGGCGAGATCCAAATGTTCTTTCGCCTTCTTAAAATTCTTTACTTGATACCAAGCCACACCCGCATTGTAGTGCACGCGGGCATCCACGATTGCGGCGGCTTCCGGCTGCTCCACAAGCTGATCGAAGGTTACAGCTGCTTCAGAAAATCGCTCTTCCTTCATGTGCTGCATCGCCAGAGTTAATAATTCATCAGGGGCCAACCCCTTCGGCACAGCATAAGAAATGGAGGCCGGATGGCGCCCGGTCTCTGATCCCGTAGCCTTGAGATTTAACGCTACCATTTCTTTGGTCTCGGTCGCACTCTTGAGCTCTGCCAGTTCACCCTCCAAAATCAGGTGACGTCTCTTTAACGCCTCGTGCTCCTCGCGAAGCGCATGGTATTTGGCCTCCACCGTCATAAGGTGATGGGCTTTTTGGTTGACGTTCTTCCACCAAGTCACGGGTCCAGAACCGCACCCGACCAAGGCAAAACTGAAAGCAAATGTGAATACAGCTAATCTCATGCTTCTTACCCTTCGCTAAAATATCGGGATTTTTCCCTTTTCCCTTGAGCGAAATCGCCCACCTTGGAAATACCCGCGCTCACTGGTAAGATGCTGTCCAATATGCTGAAATACCTTGAAGAAATCAGTTCGGCCCTGGCTACCCAAATTCCCGATTCTATTCTTTCCAAAGATCAGATTTTTGCCCTTTTGGAGCGCCCCCAACGTGAGGAGCACGGTGATGTTGCGTTTCCGTGTTTTCAGTTAGCCAAAGCCCTCAAAAAGGCTCCGCCGATGATCGCCGGTGAGCTGGCCAAAGCATGGAAACCAATGGCTAACGTACTGCCACCTACTCCCATGGGACCGTATTTGAATTTTCAACTTTCACCCGCCGCTTGCCTGGAGATCTTGCAAGAAGTGATCGCCAAAAAAGAAAAGTTTGGTCAAACCAATCGCGGCAATGGAAAAACGGTGCTTGTCGAATACTCCAGCCCAAACGTGGCCAAAGAACTGCATATTGGCCACTTTCGCAATACGATTCTGGGCCAATCACTAAACAATATTTATAAAGCCAGTGGCTATCGAACGATTTCGATTAATCACCTAGGCGATTGGGGCTCCCAATTTGGTCGGGTGGCTTACGGCTATCAGAAATGGGGCAACGATGAGGAAATGATGAAAAATCCTCTCGAATACCTCATGAAAATTTATGTTCGCGTGAATCAAGAAGAAGAAACGAATCCGGAAATCGATCGCGAAGCTCGACTGATCTTTAAAAAAATCGAAGAAAAAGATCCAGAGCTAACGAAGTTGTGGAAAAAATTCTGTGAGTTGAGCATTGAAGGTCTAAAAAGGGTATACGCGCGATTGGGCGTACACTTTGATCATTATATCGGCGAAAGTTTTTACGTCGATAAAATCGAAGCCCTACTGGCTGATTTGCGCGAGAAGAATCTCTTAGTAACCAGCGAAGGCGCACAGGTCGTTGAATTGGGCGAAGATGTACCTCCATGCATTTTGGTGACCGGCGATGGTACAAGCCTATACGCCACTCGAGATCTGGCGGCTGCCATTTGGCGATTTCAAAACTTTCAATTTGACCGCTGCTTATACGTTGTTGGCAATGAGCAACAACTGCACTTTCGACAGATTTTCCAAGTCTTAAATTTGATGAAGTTTGATTGGGCCAATCGATTAGAACACGTCAATTATGGCCTCTATCGATTTAAGGATGGAAAGTTTAGTACCCGCAAAGGTAAAGTTATTCTGGCCGAAGAAGTGATGAATGAATCCAGAGACAAGGTCCTAGAAATCATTCGCACCAAAAACCCCGATCTCAAATCCATGGAAAAGGTTGCCGAACAGGTGGGGATCGGCGCGGTAGTGTACAACGATTTGTCGACCGATCGAGCCAAAGATGTGGAGTTTGATTGGAATGCCGTACTCGATTTCGAAGGAGATACTGGTCCCTACCTACAATACAGTTACGCGAGAGCGTGTTCGATTCTGCGTCAAGCCAAAGCAGCTGGCTTTTCCCCCCAAAAACCTCAGCCAGGTGCTGAGTTTTTAAAAGTTGCAGCTTCGTTATCGTTATTGAAACAATTTGGCCGATTGGAGTTGGCGCTGGAAGGCGCCGTTCGCCTCAATAAGCCATCCATTGTCGCTAATTACGCCCTCGAGTTAGCCAAATCGTTCAACGGTTTCTATCGGCAGGTAAGAGTGCTCGATGAAAAAGCCAGCAAAGAAGAAACCGAGCAAAAGTTGGCTCTTGTGGAAAACTTTCAACAAGTACTAAAAAACACTTTGTCCTTGATTTGCATGCAAGCTCCTGAGGAAATGTAAGTGTCTGCCAAATTTTAAGAGGGAAGCCAATGTTTCATTCGTTAAAGAACAAGGTGATTTTTGCCAATTTATCCGATGTGCAAAGGTATCACCTTTTTTATACATTTATTTTATCGATCGTGCCCCTTTGCTGTGGACTCTTACTATTAATGCTGATTTCGGTATTTTCGAATTTGAATCTCTACTTTCTTGAGTCCAATGGATTGATGCTAAATGAAATGGTAAGGGAGGCGTACTTTCGGCAAGTTGAATCGGAAATGATTAGTGTAGCTGGGTACCTGGCGTTTCAGGTCTTGGTGACAAGTGTGGTTTCTTTTCTTGTCATGAGATGGGCCACTGCCCCCTTTTCCTCTGCCCACAAAACTGTCAAAACGGCGATGGAGAATCCAGAAGGCTTGCGCCCTAGTCCCCGTTGGCTATCAGAAAGCCCCGCTTTTGATCGCATCATTTGGCTATTTAGTTTGAGAGTAAAGAGCGGTGGCGAAAATCAGGTCAAGGAAATGGTTCGGTTCGGCACCAATTTACCGTTCTTTGCCAAATTTCTGCTCACGTTCGGAGTGCTTAGCGTAAGCACTGGCTATGTGCTTTCGATCATCATGGATTCTGTTTATAAGCGCGTAATTGACTTAGCTTTACAGTTAGTAAAAACAAATAGCACGGTAAGCCACTACTTTCTTGCTCAGCAAGATATTCTGGTCGACGCCAACACTGTGATGATCTGTTTATCCATGTTCATCTATTTTGTTATTGGCTTTCACATCAGTCGATACATGGCCACGATGCTTTTCGTTTTTTCCCGCGCTATTTACGAAGATAAATTTCCGATTACCTTGCGCAGTGTAGATCTTTATACTGAGTTGGCGGAAATCCTTAACAAGGCAAGAAATCGAATTCCTTAGTTGTACGGATCCTCGCGTTTCTTTAGGTACCAAGATTCCCTTCCGATAACCTTTAGGCCATGCCTCAAGCGAAAAAAACTGCCCGCGTGGGAAGAAAGGGACCTTCCCAACGAAAGGCTAAAACGCCCAAAAGCCGAATCCACCGTAAAAACGGTATTCCCTTAGCGTTTCGTCGCGTATTTTCCAGCGCTGATCCCCAACCACTAGAGAACCTAAAAACTGCGATTCGGTCCACAAGTATCTCGAACTCCGATGGTAGTGTGGTCTTTCGCAAAGAAAACGTGGAGGTTCCAAAAGATTGGTCGCCGCTAGCAACCGACATTCTCGTAACAAAGTACTTTCGCAAAACTGGAGTTTCGGCGAAAGCTGGTGAGTCCAGTGTCAAACAGGTAATTTCCCGAATCACCAGCACCATTCGCGAAGCTGGCGAGCGATTAGGTTACTTTACGAAAAAAGACGCCGTCACTTTTGAGGCCGAGCTCCAGTTTTTACTCGCCTATCAGTACGGAGCATTCAATTCACCTGTCTGGTTCAATGTTGGCCTCTACCATCGGTATGGGATCAAAGGCAGCGGCGGCAATTTTTATTACGATGAAAAACTGCGAAAGACCCGCGTAACCGCAGATGCTTACAGCCGCCCCCAAAGTTCAGCATGCTTTATTCAAAGCGTAGAGGACGACTTAAATAGCATCTTTCAGTTAGGAAAAAACGAAGCTCGCGTCTTCAAATACGGTTCAGGAACCGGCACAAATTTCTCTAAAATCCGTGGATCTATGGAAACACTCTCCGGAGGTGGAAAAAGTTCAGGACTCATGAGCTTCCTGGAAGTTTTAGATAAAGGCGCCGGCGCAACCAAAAGTGGCGGAACCACTAGAAGAGCCGCAAAAATGGTCTGCCTTGACATTGATCATCCAGAAATCGAAGAGTTTATCGATTGGAAAGTCAAAGAGGAGGAAAAGGCCGCCGCGCTCATTCGTGCCGGATTTTCTGGTGACTTTGAAGGAGAGGCCTACCGCTCCGTCAGCGGGCAAAACTCCAACAATTCGGTCAGAGTTCCCGATAGCTTTATGCAGGCGGTTGAAAATCAGAAAGAATGGAAAACGACCAAACGTACGGATGGAAAAGTTTTTAAAACCTATTCGGCCAAAAATCTGTTTAGAAAACTTTCTGAAGCAGCTTGGAAATGCGCTGATCCTGGAATTCAATTCGACACAACTATCAATGAATGGAACACCTGCGCGAAATCGGATCGCATTTACGGTTCAAATCCGTGCTCGGAGTATCTTTTTTTGAACGACTCCGCCTGTAACCTAGCGTCGTTAAATCTCAGCAAGTTTCTAAATACTGACGGGAGCTTTGCGATCGATCGCTTTCGTCAAGCCGTTCGTGTATTTTTTGTGGCTCAAGATATTTTAATTTCTATTTCATCTTATCCAACTGAAAAAATCGCCGAAAACAGTCTGCGCTTTCGACCCCTCGGCTTAGGATATGCGAATCTTGGGGCCTTGCTGATGGAGCTTGGAATTCCCTACGATAGCGAAATGGGACGCGCTTTGTGCGGGGCCATTACCGCTCTCATGCATGGTGAAGCGTATTCCACGAGCGCCGAAATGGCAAAATCTCTGGGTGCTTTCCGCGGCTTTGAACGTAATCGAAGTTCCATGATGAAAGTCATGAAAAAGCATTTACAATCGGTCAAACTTATCGCTCCCCTTTGTCCAAATGAGCTATTGCAGGCTGCCCAAGAAAGTCTAACCGCTGCTTATAAATTGGGAGAGAAGTTTGGCTACAGAAATGCTCAGGCCACCGTTTTGGCTCCTACGGGAACAATTGGTTTATTAATGGATTGTGACACGACCGGAATTGAGCCCGAGTACTCTTTGGTGAAATGGAAAAGCCTATCTGGCGGAGGCACCCTCAAAATCATCAATCGAACTGTGGCCAAGGCATTGGCCCGTCTCAATTACAGCGCCGATCAAATTTCGGCTATTCTTAAGTACTGTCTAGGTCACCAATCCCTAGTTGACTGTCCGTATTTAACCCTCGCTGCCCTCCGAGCGAAGGGATTAAGCGAGCAGGATATTAAGAATGTCACCGAACAGTTGCCAAAAGTCCGCCGATTCTCCGAAGCATTTAACCGTAATACCATCAGTGAAGTAACCTTGCATCAGCTCGGCTATGGTCACCAAAAACGATTTCAAGATGGACTAAGTTTTCTCCAGGATCTTGGATTTTCCCCACAAGATATAGAAGCAACCGATCAATATGTTTGCGGGCAACTCACGCTAGAGGGCTGTCCAGAACTTCTTACCGAACATCTGCCAATTTTCGATTGCGCCAACAAAAATGGAAAAAATGGACGACGTTTTCTCTCGGCAACTAGTCACTTAAAAATGATGGCAGCTGCCCAGCCGTTTCTCTCGGGCGGCATATCGAAAACGGTGAATCTTCCCGAAGAGGCAACCGTACAAGATGTGGAAAGGATCTTTTACGAAGGATGGAAATTAGGATTAAAGGCGATCGCGATCTATCGCGACAATTCAAAATTCGTTCAGCCCCTTGACTCGGGCAAAGCTACAGATCCAAGTGTACTGCGAGAAAAAATTGCATTAGACGACTAGCTCAGCAGGATTTTTGGTGGGATAAAATATTCTAATTCACAGAGACCCGTGACTGTCATTTCCACACAGGCGATTCCGGCCTTTTTAAAGTGAAAAGCTGTATCTTCATTTCCGCAGAGTAATAGTGACAATAACTTGCCCAAATGGGGCTGATGGCCCACAAAAGCACATGACGATAAATTTTCGAGCTCTAAAAGATAAGATTTGGCATCTTCCACGGAGTCATGAGGGCGAAAGTGCGGGCATTCATGGACTTTGCTGATACCGAGATTCTCGGCAAAAATTTCTGCGGTTTGTTTCGCGCGGATATACGGACTATGAAAAATTTTCTGAATCTCCGGGTCTCTTTTTGCAAAAGCTTTAGCTACTTTGGCTGTCTTTTCCAGGCCTTCAGGGGTTAACTTTCGCTGAGAATCTTGAATCCCCGCACGGAGAGCCAATATTTCATCTTCCGCGATGCCATGCCTAATGAGATACAATTTCATGGGACCATTATCTCGAAAAGACGAGAAATTGCCAGCGCCGCAACCTAAAGTTCAAAGAATTTACGTATCATTCCGTCTTCTGCTTTAGCATCTTGATAGCCAAGCTCCACGAGCGCGGTAAGATATTCTGGCACGAATAGCAGATAGCTCAAAATGTCACTGGAGGCGCCCACTTCCGATCCCAACCCCCGCAATAGAAATCGTACTAAGCCGGGAGCTTTTTTCTGGTACTGGGTTGCCAACACACCGAGGTCTTCTGAAGGGCGAATCGTAAAAACGTCAACTTTGCGCATACCAAACGAAGACTCTTGTTTATCCGGCAAAATCGAATTCAGGCGCTCTAAGTGTTCCACGTCACTGTCCAAGGCTTCCGCAAAAAGAGAGTTCAGCACCAATGCACCGAGATGGGCTGGAGTGGGAGGAAGTTCTGGCTCCAACGGCGGTAGAAATAAATTCCCTTTTTCCTGCATGTAGAATCGGCGCACGCCGATGGCTAAAACTTTTTCCGCTCCCAGCCTCAGCGCCGGACCAATTGGCGAGGTTGAACGAATACAGCCGTCCACATATTGTCGATTTTTAATTAGCACAGAGGGAAAAAGTAAGGGAATTGCAGCTGATGCCATTATATGTTCTACGTCGATTTGAGTAGAGATGGTACTTCGCCGTGCCCGTTTCCAAATTTTGTTTTGCAGGGAGTGGATAAATGTCACTAAACTCCCAGTGTTTACCTCAGTTGCACTAACTGCCACATTCTTCAGCAAACCTTTGTCTAAGGCTGCTTGGACATTTTCCTTGTGATACACCCGTTCAAGCAGTTTTTTTAACGGCGTTGTGTCTACCAAGGAGTGCGCTCCGGGCTTCCCTAAGAGTCCACCAAACGACAAACTAAAAATCCATTTGCTGGAAATCTTCGAAAGGGAAGCCGCATCGGTGCGAAATACTTCATTCATTTCTAACTGACTCCACAGCGCCGCAACTTTGGGACCCGCCGTGGCCAGCGTGCCCCCGGCCGAGGCTAATCCGCCGACATTTAGGGCCCCAGACGACGATCCCACCAATGTTTGAAAGTGGGCTTGGGGAATATTTTCGCCAAGATACTTAAGAACGCCCGCCTGATAGGCGCCCCTCGCCCCCCCCCCGGTTAACACTAATGCGGCATGCATCGAATTCATGGAAAAAAGTACTCCTGTAATCGCTTATCAATCACACTTTGATAGCCGCGCAGAAACTCCGATAGTAATGCCTGTTGGTTGGCGTCTCTCAATAACGGTAAGAGCTCTTCCATGCCACGAGAGATCGAGGAATAGGCATCGTGCTGATCCTTTAGACGGCACGAATTCTTTTGAATTAATTCGTTCAGAAGTTCCAAATCTCCATCTGGAATTAAAAACTCTCCGTGCACACGGGTCCAGCGATCAAGTGGCAAGTGAACTTGGGATATCTCGGTTAAGTCACCTTTTAACTTTGTGAGTAGCTTAAAATCTCCGTCCATAGACTGAATCGTTTGCACTACTTTATTTCGACGACCAATGGGGCCGGTGCTGTCGTAGCCGTTGAGAATGTTTTCTAGCGAATTTCCAAATTCTGAGGCCCCCAAAGAGCGGCATTTGCTATTGAGCATTTCCTCAATCACGGAACGCTCTTCTAGAGTTAGTAACGGAATGGACAGTTGAAAGGTGTCGGTAAATCCTTCGGGGCAAGCCGGAAATTGAACTCTTTGTACGGCGAGAGCCGAAAATCCGCGCATTTCGCTAGGACAGGATTTAGGCAATTCACCGCGCATCGCTAATTGGGATCGAGTTTCCGAGAAAATAATGGGTTTTTGTACGGACGCAGGTTCACGTAATCCCACCTGGGAAATTTTACGCGAAGCAGAACACGTAAAAAGAAATAGCGCGAAAAAGGCACATCCTAGCCGTAGTAGCATTTCGATCCTCCTGATCGAACACCCTCTAAGTATACATCGCTTTCCCTATTTGACCCCGTTTTTCTGGAGCCAAAATGCTCCAGTCACCTTTTGGAAAACAGACTAAAATTATCCGAAAAACTGAATTCATTGGATTTTCTGATTTTAATGTTTGGCACGTCCATTGCTTTTGGAGTTTTTAGGAAGTCAAACCCCCTTGATTGATTGGAGAAAAAAATGAAAAAGATCCCAGTGACCCTAGCCCTACTAGCCGCTCTCTTTGGCAGCATCGTTCAACCCGAGTTAGCAAACGCCCGAACCTCGATCGAACTCGATCTCAATTTTCCGTTTCCCTTTCCTTTTCCTGGCGGACCCGGTCACCGGCCTGATCGCCCCGATCGCGACTTGGTGTATCAGAACATTCGCCAACAGTACCGTGGTGAAAACGTATTGCCCCTGCGCCAAATCTTGAACCTCGGCCCTGAGTACCGCGGTCAACAGATTCGCGCGGTGATCTTACGTGCAGCTACTGCGGCTGGTCGTGGACAAGCGGTGGTAACGGTAAATGGCTCTCCTGTAACAGGCACGCAGATCATTGGCACCAACATGGATACTTATCGTTTCCAATTGCCGGAATGGGCCAACGAATTGGGCCGTGAAATTCAACAATTGCAGCTGGAAATTCGCGGGAACTTCTTCGTAGAAGGCGTGGGCGTAAAGATGGGCCGCAACGACGGTGGATTCCCTGGTCGTCCAGTACGTGAGACCATCCAAATCAACCGAGAGTTCCGTGGTGATCAAACTCTCTACTTGGCCGACTATGTAAACTTGGCCCAGTATCGCGGTATGCGTCTACAAAGAGTGGTGCTAACGGCTTCTACTCGTTTGGGTCGCGGCGATGCCACTTTCTGTAACTCTGTGGATTGCGACACGGTTCAGGACGTAGATACGGCAATTAGAAGTTATGCGTTCCGCGTAAGAGGCGACCAAGTGGACCGTGACGCCCGAAATTGGAACATGCGTCTACGTGGAAACTTCTATGTGCGAAGCATCCAATTGGAGTTTGTGCGCTAGTTTCGACGGTAGAGAAAAATCCCTGTGGGGCTCCCAATGGTTTGGGGGCCCTTTTTTATGGACAAAAACCATCTTCTCCCGCTAAAAAAGACCTTCACGCACCCGTAGCTCAGTTGGATAGAGTAGCTGGCTTCGAACCAGTTGGTCGGGAGTTCGAGTCTCTCCGGGTGCGCCATTGGATGATTCCAACCTAAAACTAAATTTCGACATAAGGGGCTCTGGCTGGTTCATCGGTTCATCTCGGCCGTAGGCTCCCCTCAGTTCATAGTTTTTCAATAATCGGACTTATTGCGTTTTGTGGTCTCTTTGCTTCGTGCAGCGCCCCTGGGCG
>CAYZLH010000037.1:0-5784 GCA_964478795.1 uncultured Bdellovibrionales bacterium
CTTTGCGGCGGAAGAGCGACAGGTTTCCAAAATTTTGAGGTGATCAAGAGTTTCATCCGACATACCCGCCGCGAGATTACTAATCAGCGACAATCCCGCAACTCGGGCTCCGGAATGTTTCAAGGCCACGGATTCCCAAACGGTGCTCATGCCTACAGCGCCCATTCCCCAAGCAGAAAAGAGTTGAACTTCGGCGGGAGTTTCGAAACTAGGCCCAAGCACGCCCAAATACACACCTTCACTGACACGGAGGCCTTGCTGTTCAGAATATTTGCGCAACTTCCGCCGCCAGTCAGGATCATAAAGAGATTTCTTGTCGGGAAACCTCGGGCCCAACTCTTTTTTGTCGTGAGTCGGATTTTCGCCCACTAGAGGATTTTGTCCGGTCAAATTCACTTGATCACGAATGATCATGATATCGCCGGGCTGATGGGCCGCCAGCAATCCACCCGAAGCATTCGTCAGGAGAAAATTTTTCACGCCAGCCAGTCGACCGGCCATCACGGTAGAAACCACGGTTCGCGCCGAATGACCCTCGTAGCCATGAATTCGGCCCATCTGAAAACAGAAGACTTTCCCTTGATGGGAGTAAAAGCGATATTTCCCGGCGTGGTCGGGAACAGTGGATACGGGAAATCCCGGAATTTCCGCGAACGATAGTTCCGCTTCCAATTTCCACGGCAGCCCGTCCAGGGCCGAGCCAAAACCAGAACCCAGCACCACGTGAAAATGGGGCACGGCTAAAGAACGGGATCGCAAAAAGGCGGAATAGCTAAAGGATGTCATGCTTCCTATCCTATGGCGGAAGGTTGTTTTGGGCAAAAAAAATCCCGTATTTTCCAGAGGGAAAACACGGGATCTCTATTCCGCGAAATGGGATTAAGCGTTACAGCCCAATACGGAATTTTTCTTCGCTTCTTCACGTAGACGCTTTACCAATTCCAAAGCGCTAGCATCTTCCGTCAAAGACGAAAAATTGCGGCGAGTCATATCACCGAATGCTGCAGAAGAAGAGCAACCCATGGCTTGTGCCAAGGCTTGGAGAGACTCCCCTTGACCCATCGCCATATCCATCATCAAAGCGTCGTAGTGGGAAGCAACAAACTGGGCCGCAGGAATATCTGCTTGCGCCAAGCTATGTTGATCGCAACCGATGGTTCCCGTGGTCATCCCGAAAGTGGGAGGTACGAAGGCGTTGGTGGTACCGCGCGTGGTGGTAGCCAAGAAGGATTTTTTGTTGGTGATTTCCCAACCCAATCCACAGTAATCAGAACCACCGGGCGATCCTGCGTAGGCGGCAGCTCCAACAAACGATCCAAGAATAGCGAATAAAAACAACTTCATAAATAACCTCCAATGTTGAGCTTTAAGTGTAAGAGTAGGGAAAAAAAACGCAACAAATTAAAAATAATGCACGGCAAGAAACTTATGCTCCGAGCGCCAGTTCACCAACCGTTCATGTAGGCCCTGAAGACGAAGCGAAAAATTTTGCGAAAGCGGCCAGCTAGCCGCGCCTTGTACTTGGCTATACCATTCCTGGCGCCAACCGTTTCGCCACTGCAAACTCAGCTTCGCTTCATTGGGAAAAGTATGGATCCAGCCTAACTCCAGCCAAGGAATTCCTACCACTGCTTTGGTCCATCGCCCTTCACCGCCAGCGATGGTCCAGATCGTGCTGGTTCCGAATCGCCAGGCCGAACCCACTCCAGCTTCCACATAAACTCCTTTTTTCTGATCTATGAATTGGCGAAATCCGCCACGCGTACGCCAGGAGATTGGTTTTTTCACTAACGACCAAGGCTGCAGCGACACCAACGAAAAAGCCTCCGCCTGTTTCAACTGGAAAGAACGTTCTTTCCATTGAAACGTAAAATGCGGAAACAAAACTTCCGAATGTGGCAAGTATCCAGCATCGGAATCAAAAAGTTGATGATAGGCAAAACGTATTCCCAACTCCCCTCCCCAACTTTCCCGAACGGTCTTCTCATAAATTGGGCCTAGTTGAAGGGCATAAGCCCCATGGGAGAGATCGGGGCGAGTGTTTTGACCATCGGGCTCCTGACTTTGTCCCAAGGGTTTTTGCGAAATTTTTCCTAGCACCCGTCGGTATAGTTTCTCCCGCTTCCACTTGTCCCCTTCACGTTTTTTTTCCGCTTGTAGGTAGAGGGCCAGTGCGGCCAAAACATTACCCGATGCTTGATCTATCTCCCCGCGCATTCCGTCCCGTAGCTGCTTCTGCTCTTCGGAGGAGAGTAACTCCACACTATTGCGCAATCGTCGCTCCAGTGAGGGGCGTAAACGTACTGACCGCACAGCATTAGGTACTTGGGCCACGCGCTTCACTGACTCGCCCGGAATCATATGAAGGAAATAGTCTGAAATATTCCAGTCAGGGCGAACGACTTCTAATAAAGTGAGTAATTGGAGTGAACAGTTTTCATCGAAAAAATAGTAATCGTAATGGGAATTGGTCTCAATTTCCCAAATCGCATTGAGCAGTCGATCCAGCTCTTGCGGTGAAAAATTCAGTTCATACTCCCATAAGTCTCGCCCTTCCGATAGACCGTATTCCTCCACCTTCGCATAAAAGGGAACCAGACTGAACTGACCCATATAACCCCCGGTGAGGCCAAAATAGGCAAAGGCAAAGGGATTCTCATCGTCGGGAACCATGGCCGCATAGTTCACACTCCAATCGAGGAGCGAGCTCGCTTCGCCAGACTCAATTTTTAAAAAACTATGGCCAAACATCGAAGCCGGATTGCCAGAATAGGCAGTGGCAAAAACTAGGTAGGCTCGTTTGACCTTTAACTTCTGAAAAAACTCGTCTTTGTCTTTACAAGGAAAAGTTGGGAAAGACTTGCCCAGACGACGCTCTAAAAATTCCTTGCGCAGAGGAAAGGCGCAAATGGCAGGTTGTTTCTTTTTACCGACTCCCTGTCGTCCGGTCTCAAATGCTTCGATCGTCGCTAAAAGCTCTAAATGAGGATCGCGAGGAGAATTTGAAAGAAAAAAATCTTCACCATCCAGGGAACTTCGCTTTCCCGTAAACCAATGATGCTTGTAGTAGAGAAGACGTCGCCATTCTTGCTCTTGGGCAATGCTCTTAAAATCAGCCGCCCAAACAGAATTCGTCGCAAAGATGGCTACGAAGAAGAAAACGAAACAGTTCCACATTAGGGGGTTAGCTTACTGGAATTTTTTCGATTTACAAAAAAATTTGGGCCGGAAGCCCCCTATTGACTCCCGGCCCAAACACGAACAGACTTTTTACAAAACTAAGGGATCATGCAAGCAGGCTTAACAGCGTCGCTTTTGCCGTTGATGTAACGACGAGCAGCGATCAAATCCAAGCCTTTGCAACCAGCAGTGGACATAGCTTTCATTTTTACAGTGAAAAGCTTCAAGCAAGCAGGCTTCTCAGCTCCGCTTTTGCCATTCAAGTAGTTACGAGCAGCTTGAAGGTTTAAGCCTTTGCAAGCAGCAGTAGACATTCCAGGACCTTTGAAGGTTACAGGCTTGTGGCAAGAAGGCATAACAGCGCCGCTTTTGCCATTCAACCAAGCGCGCAATTGAGCTTTTTGAACGGGGGTTTTGCAAGCAGAAGAATCTGCAGCAGGAACAGTGATAGAAGCAGCAGAAGCTACTCCAGCGAAACAGATAGCGAAAAGAGCAAACATTACAGTTTTCATGAAAATCTCCTAGTGTTGTGTTTTGTGTGAACCAATCACCTCGATTGTCGAAAAAACTTCTTGATGTCAGCTTTTGGTTCGAGAAGGTTTGTAAACCCCTCCAAGAAAAGACAACAGCGAATTAATATAAATATTTTATGTTTATATTAGTTTGTGTTTACAAATCAGAAACAATGCCTTTGCGGAAAAAATATTCCTCAGTACTTTCAAATACTTACGGGCCGACTCTGGCGCGAGACGGGCCCGCCCCCGGCACCGTCACTGCGTCGGCCCTAGAAATCCCGAAACCTTAAGATTTTCCTTAAAAAATCCGATACGTAAGTATGCATAAGGCTTGGTTAGAAAATTTTGTGAGACCGATATTTATTGGAATATCACTCGCTTTTGCAATGGCGATTTCTACTTCCACTTTCGCCAATGATGTAACCCAAAATACTTCTTTTCAAACGACGGACGTGACCAACCGTCAGGCCTCCGACCAGAGCCTTCAGCACTCAACTTCTTATGCCATGACGGCCTTAATGGATTTAGGAAATCTAAATGTTCCCTCAGCAGTAAACAACGGCATGACTGCGTATGGAAAATATCGTAACTCTGAAACTCTGGATCGTCTCGGTGATCAGAACGCCTACCGCTCAAGCGCGCTTAGCTCCGCTGGCTCTGCTGCACCAGCAGTGATGAGAAAAACCGACACCACCTTCCGCCGGCTAGACCCTAGCTTTTTACGTCAGGGCAAGTTTAATGAAGTGGCCTCAGAATTCGAAAAGCGATCGGGAATGAAAAGAGAGACTTTCTTGAATCAAATGAGTGAAATTTCCGAGAAAAAAATTAAACGCTCGGATCCCCAACTGGTCGACAAAGTGATCGGTCGCTTTGAAAGCTTTATTTCCAAAATTCCCAATGCCGACTTTCGCGCCAATCTAGAGAAGGGAGTGAAAATGGTGCCGGAATCAGTGCGAACCGGGATCATATCGAAAGCCGTGCAAAAATTTGCTAATCCCATGAACGCCGCTACTTCAGCAGCGGGGAATGAACTACCCATCACTCCAGCGGAAAATAAAGCGGCCCCAGTGGCTGCAGAAAAAGTAGAAACTCCCGTGGTGGCCGAAGCTCCTATGGAACCCGCAGCACCGGTGGCCGATTTGAGTGCATCCAGTCGTGCCCCCGCAGCCGCAGATGATGGCAAAAATCCACTTGGCAACATCATTCAGGCCGCAATTGATACCCAAGAAACAGAAGTTTCGATCTTCCAGCAAGTCTCCAAAAAGTATCGCAGCCTCACGCCAGTCCTAGTGAATTAGTGGCGAAAGCGAAGTCACCCTGTATCCGTCCGGAGACAGTCTAAAATACCGACTAAAGTGTTTTTGAAAATTGGACGTAATAGTAGTTAGTAGTCCGCCCCAGCGGACTTAAAATCAGGGAACTATTCCCTGAGGAGGAAAGATGAAGAAGGTAAAATACCCCCTAATTGCTGCCCTGTTCGCCAGCTTCGTATTGCTTGCTGGCTGCGGCGATGACAAAGACCCCAGAATTTCTGATGCCGATGCGATGTGCTTGAAAATTATTCGCATGGGCGGTCAGTGTAACGGCATGATGGGCGGCGGCGGCGGTGGAACTACCACCACTACTGTTACCCAAACCGTAGTTTCTCAGTAAGCGATAAAAGATTTTTAGTTTTGGAAAAAGCACTCTTGCCATATTGGCGGAGTGCTTTTCTTATTTCCCTTTTGGACACAACCCTTCGAGTTGTTTCACACCCATGTTTCCAGCCACTACGCGTACTTTGGTTACTTGTTTTTTGGTGTAAATCGAACGAACAAACCAGCCACTAGAATTGTTTCTTAATTCAAATTCACAGGGCTCTCGAGTACCCCAGAGGCCGTTGACTAAATAGTCAGCAGTTAGGCGTCCCTGTTGAGTTTTGCGATCGAGACGACCTTTAATCTTGATTACCTCATAACCATCACGCTCGATCAGCGTAACCCCACCCTGCTTTTCTACGTCTTTCAACCATAAGGTGAGTTCCTTGCCTTCATTATCTTTGGCGTAAAAACCTTCGAGTATTCCCGACCGGTTGATCAGCGCCGAAAAT
>CAYZLH010000037.1:5794-10759 GCA_964478795.1 uncultured Bdellovibrionales bacterium
TTTCATTAGTGGTGATTCTCAAGAGTGGCTGAACGGTTAGACCGGATGGAGCCGCCGCTTGGGAAGAAATCGAGATCAGGGAAAGAAAAAATGTCATCAGTACAAGTTTCATAAAGCACCTCCTTAAGTGGAGCTTTAAAGTCAACGAAGGTATATCACGATTTTTTATGCCCCCCCGTTTGGGTTCGAGATTCTTGATTGGAATCAAGCAAGTACCCGCCTTGACTTCCCTAGTCTTAAAATTTCTGGGTTTGGGCATAAACAGCTAAAATAATTGAGATAATTTTACTATTTCGAGCACTTTACAGGCCCGTAACTTCATTTATATTATGGAAATAATATTATAGACATAATATACTTAAACCCATGAACACCAAAGCCCAGCAAAAAGAAAAAACCCGAGCTGCTGTCTTAAAATCCGCAGAGGCGCTGCTCTTTCAGGGTGGATTTGGCGAAACTAGTGTCGCCAAGCTAATGGCCAACGCGGGTCTCACGGTGGGAGGGTTTTACGCTCACTTCCGCTCCAAAGACGAACTATTGCTCGTAGCCTTTCGCTCCATGCTCGGTCGCACCATCAACTATCTGGCCAACTTGCGCGGCTCCCCTAGTGATAAAAAAGAGCGATTTCGGGAGTTGTATTTAAGCGCCCAACACCGGGATCAACCGGATCTGGGCTGTCCTCTACCCGCATTCCTCTTTGAAACGAGTCGCAAAGACGCGCACTTTCGGCAAAAATTCGCGGAAATTTTGGAACAATCTATTCGTGAGCGGCGAGAGCTCCTCGAACTTCCTGAAGAAGAAGAAGACGCGCTGCTGGCCGATTTTTGCCAATGGGTGGGAGCCCAAATGCTAGCCCGAGCTACAAAAAACAGCCCTTTCTCTGATCGAGTATTGGCCAGTTGTAGGAAAAAATCATGAATCTCTATTTTCGCCTCCTCTATACGTTGATCGTTTCCTATATCCAACCGCGGGCCCGGGTGGAGGAAGAGCAAATTCTGCGCTTTCGCACCTGGCCCCATGATCTCGATATTAATCTACACATGAACAATGGACGGTACTTAACTTTGATGGATTTGGGCCGGATGCAATTGCTTATGAGACTTGGCTTAATGGGCACTGTGGTCAAAAATTTATGGATGCCGGTGATCGGCGCTGCCCATATTAAATTTAGAAAATCTCTAAGCCCTTTTCAGGCCTTTGAGCTGCGCACCCGAATACTCTCTTGGGATGAAAAATGGTTTTATATCGAGCAAAACTTTGTCGCCAATGGCGAGCGGATCGCATCAGCCCACATCAAAGGTCTTATTAAGGGACGAAAAAACAATATTTCCACAAAATACCTAATGGAAAAAATCGGCCACTTCTCGCCCCCCACTCACCCCATCCCTAAATGCTTTGGAGAATAAATGGAAAAACCAAAACTCGCACCGCCTGGAGCTGGACTACCGAAGATACAAACCTTTTTCTTACGCCACATTTTTGTTCCGCGCTGGAGTAAGAAAAATTCGTGGCCGGAAAATGTGGCTCATCTACGCCGAGAAAATGAAAAGATTGCCGCTCTGCTCGCCCCCGTAAAAGACTGGGAGACTCCGATCCTCGTTCCCCCTTTGCGCGGCCTCGAAGATAGCTCGCGATACTGGTCGACCAAAGACACGATCGAACACATGATGATCGTGGGCGAACAAATTCTCGGGGTCATTCGCTCGTTAAAAAATGGCACCGTACCGCAATCCATGGCCTCCGTCGCCGCCGTAAAACCGAAGGGGCAAAGAAGTGTGGCCGAAGAACAGCAAAGATTTTTGGAATTTTGCCAATCGGCGCCCACTCAATTGGCGGCGTTGGAAACTGAATCCCCCTTGCAGTTTTCCCACCCGTGGTTTGGTCCGATGACGTCCTTGCAATGGGCCTGGATGATTGGAGTTCACCAGGGGATTCACCGCGAGCAGCTCCGCCAGATCCAACTCGGCCTCGCTAAGGATTTCAATAGAGCAAATTAAGCATCTGTAATTAAAAGGATTTTTATGCACACTAACGGCTTAAGTTTCGTCATCGTGCGGCTTAACTAATAGGCAGAATCGCTGCAAATAATTGGGATATTACCCGACTTTTTCCTTCAGGTTCTCCCATATTTAGTGTATCAACTAGATCAACTATGTGGCTTCTTCTCCTTTTTCCCTTTTTTGCTAGCTCGGCAGATTTCGATGTCGCGCTTTCGTACGGCCAAAGTAAAGACTTTTGGAAGACCGTGCAGGATGTGCAAGATCGCACCGGCAATATCGCGGAAATTCAAAATGTCGTGCGTGATAAATACGGAAAGCCCGACCTCCTCTACTCTTCCCTCGAGGCGACTTATGCATTTCCCCAGGAAACATTTTCCCTTCTGCCCTTAGGCACCTTCGGCACACGGGCTGAGGCCATCGCCGGCGGTGAAATTAGCAATCCCATCTCCCCCGAAATCGATGCTTACGCCACTAGCATGGGAATCGCCAGCTTGGGACTCCGCTCGTTACCACAGGAAGATTCTGCGTACTGGGATCTCAAACTCAATCTCGGCATGGGACCGGAAAAAAAACTCTATGCCCAAGGGGTAGAATTTCTCGAAGCAATCCCCACTCGTTCCGGCACGCTCTTTTTGGCTGGTGCCGAACTCGGATTTTATGACCGTTGGCTCCATGAAGATTTTCAGGTCCAAACTGATCTGCAATTGCGTCCCACCTACTTCACCAGCACTACCGATAGCCCCAAAAGCAAGGTGGAAAAAAATTCTCATTTTTCCGTTCGCTGGAAATTGCAAAATGAGTGGCTAAAGCGCGTGGAAACTTTTTTATCTAGCCGTACGCAACTGGGAATTCTCACTGTGGCGGGGCAAAATCCCTTACCATTTCTCCAACTCCCCTACACCTTTGACTATCACCAACGCTTGCAACTTTATCCCGGCCTCCGCTCCATCACCGGAATCGGCGGCATTGCGCGACTCCAGAGCCGAACAGCAAAACCCAATTTGGGAATCTATGCCGGTTACTTTGGTGGCGCCTTAGGCGGCGGACTCGATTTTCAATTAGGTTCTGTGATTCTCTCCGCTTCAACCTATGGCGTCGAAAACTTAATTTTTCCAGCGCGAGAAAAATCCCGGATCTGGAGTGCATCGATTGGAGCCTCCCTATGAAGAAATGGTGGCTGCTCCTCATTTCTCTCTCCGCGTTTTCGGCCTGCGCTCCGGAAAGCGTGGAGAAATATCACACTGGAGAGACCGAAGAGCAGGTCATGAGTCTCTTAAACCAACGGGAATATCACAAAGCAATATTCCTCATCGAGAGCCGCCAAGGCCAATATCCCGAGGGAAAAATGGGTTATCTTTTGGCGCAAGCCTATCTTGGGAAAGCCGGACTGGAACCGCTGGAATTCGCCGCTAAGATCTTTAGTGAAATCCCAGAATCCCAGGAACTCTTTTTTCCAAAATGCGAAAGATCCAGTCAGAAGAATTTAGAGCTTTCTGAAAAATGTTTGCTACAACGAGTATTTCTCTTCGCACCCTCACCAGACTCGAAAGAAATGCAACGGGCTCGGGCTTTGTTCAGAAAAGCGTACCCGTCGGCCAAAGATGCTCCCCCGTGGATCAACGCCCTCATTGGCATGGTAGAATTGGTTTCCTTTACCAAACGCACGGGCAATCTCTACCTTTATGCCATGGGGAAATCTGCTCTCACTTACACGCCAGAAGACCTGCCTTGGCTAGAATCTCAGGCGAAAAATGGATTTCAAGAAGCGAAATTTACTCTCGAACGAGCCGAATACTCCGGCGAAAAAATTTCTAAGCTCCTCGGCGCCAAAGAAAAGAATTTGTGGTTTCAACGGGCGGAAGGCACCGTAGATTTTGCTAGCTCTATGGGCCTAAGAAAATTCTATGACTTTCTTCGCGAAAATCTCGTAAAACCGACGGATGAAATCCGCTATGGCGATGCACTGGATCGTCTGAAAAAAGTGTTCGAATCAGAAAATTCTTTGTAAGCACTCTCCTTTCTCATAGACTTAAGTCATTACCATCGGAGGGTCGTATGCTACTTACTCTTTTTTTTATTTCCCTGGCCTTCGCGAATCTTGATTTACAAAAGTATACGGATCTTCATTATCAAGCCGAAGCATTGGTACAAGAATTCGATCGTGAATTGGCCGAAGCCGAACCGGGATTTTTGCAACGATCTCGTACCTATCAGCGGCTATTACAAATTCGCCAAGCCAAACATGCAATCATTCACCAATATGCCCAATCTAGCCCGCAACTCCTTTCCTATGAGCTGAAAGATTTGCCGGCCGTGATGGATTTCGTAGAAAGTTACAATGATCACTACCCGGAAAGCGAAATTACTCTGCCGCCTCCTTCGTCCGCAGCATCGCAGCCAAGATCATTCGCGAAAACGGAAGAGCTGCTCTCTTTCCTAAACTCATTCACTGCCGATCTACCCAACGATTTACTTTCCCCCTTCACCATCGAACCCAGTCCAGGCACGAATGGAAACGTCAGTGGCTACAACTTTCCCGAACGCACTTGGGCGCTGACCTATGACGATGGTCCCCATGCCACTCGCACCCATGCTATCCTCGAGGTGTTAGAGCAATACCCCTTAAAGGCCACATTTTTCTGGCTTGCGCAAAACGTCGCCCAATTGCCCGATGTCGTTTCTCTGGCGAAAGAAAAAGGAATGTCGCTACAGAACCATTCTTACACTCACGCCAATTTGCCGAAGGTAAACGATGCCACCTTAGAACGAGAAATTGTGGATTCCACAACCTTACAAGCCTCTTTTTACGGAACTCGACCCAAATTTTTCCGCTGCCCCTATGGAGCGGGATTAAACAATTCGAAAATCCGGCAAAAGATTGCCGATCAACAAATGATCCATGTGTTTTGGAATGTGGACTCCCTGGATTGGCAAGATAAGAACCCTCAGTCCATTTATCAACGGG
>CAYZLH010000037.1:10769-12211 GCA_964478795.1 uncultured Bdellovibrionales bacterium
AATGAATAAGGAAAAAAAGGGCGTGATCCTCTTCCACGACATTCATGCGCAAACGGTGGAAACCACCAAACTACTACTTCAATACGCCAAAGCCTTGCCGGATTCTCAATCGATTCGCTGGGTTACCCTTCCGGAAATCGTAGACGAGCTAAACAAAAAATAGTTCTTTTCCTCTTTTTCAAAATCGCTTAAAGTAAAAGAATCTCGTCACTGAAAGGAGGGGTAGTATGATTGTAACATTCATTAAAATTCAAAAGCTCCTCCAGGTTGATTTCCTGGCTTGAGCAAAAAAACCGTCGCCCAAAGCCAACGTTTCCCTGCGAAAAATCGATGCCTATTCTTAAATAGAATAGCCTCCATCCATTTTCACTGTGGTGAAGCCACGGCTGCGACAAAACTTATTCTCAGGAGAGTTTCATGAAATTGCAGAATTGGGGCTTACGCCCGGAATTTTTATTTGAACCCAGCGAAGAAGAAATCCTCGCGCGGGTAATTGAAGAACAAAAAACAGTGTTTACCCTCGCTACCGAAAAGGGAATTCTCCGCGCGCAAATGGCCGGCAAGTTATTGCATCCATCTGTTGATCGCTTAGAACGCCCGCTAGTAGGCGACTGGGTGCGGGCAAAACCACTTTGGTCGGAACAGAAAGCGATCATTCACGCTGTGCAGCCGCGCTTTAGTTTGCTCAAGCGCAAGGCGGCGGGAGAAACTATGGCTATCCAGCCCTTGGCCGCCAACGTGGACTTGGTGTTTATTGTCAGTTCGCTCAACCGTGACTTCAATCCGAAACGGATTGATCGTTACCTAACGATTGCCCTTAGCTCCGGCGCGAAGGCGGCGGTATTGCTTACGAAAGCAGACCTCGAAGACAAGGCGGAGGTCGTTGCGGCAGAATTAGAGGAGCGAGTAAAGGTACCCTGTATTCCGCTTTCGATTTTCGCCGACACTGGTCGAGAACGATTGCGGGAACTCCTAATTCCCCTATCCACCGTAGTATTTGTGGGCAGCTCGGGGGTGGGAAAGTCGACCTTGGTGAATCAGCTACTAGAACGCGAAGAGCAAGACGTAGCCTCCATTCGGGAAGACGACGACCGCGGTCGACACACCACCACTTCACGGAAATTGATTCCCATGAAGAATGGCTGTTTGCTGATTGATACGCCCGGTTTGCGGGAAATCCAGCTCGATAGCGATCACTCCGAGGGATTGGAAACCTTTGAAGACATCGAAACATTTGCGAAAGAATGCAAATTTCACAATTGTGGACACCAGTCAGAGCCAGGCTGTCGAGTCAAGCTGGCTTTAACAAATGGCGAAATTTCTGCGGAGTCTTTTGATAGTTATCAAAAGATTCGAAAAGAAATCTCGTTTCAAGAGCGAAAGCAAAGCAAGGCGCTACAAAGTGAAGAAAAGAAGAAGTGGAAAAAAATTAGCAAGGACGC
>CAYZLH010000038.1:0-5622 GCA_964478795.1 uncultured Bdellovibrionales bacterium
TACCTGATTTAAATTTCGCGAGGCTAAGGCCCTCGCCTGTGGAGACAGTTCGATTCCATGAACCTCCTGAACTATGCCGCGTTGGCGAAGGTCTGCCGAAACCATTCCTGCTCCGCAACCCACATCGAGGGAATTGGTAAACTTCCCATTTAGATACGGCAGGATCTCGCTCCGAGTATTGGCAAAGTAGCCAGGATTTTTTTCGAAATTGTCCATGCACTTGGTATAACATAGCCATTCATGAGAAACGAGACCCCCATTTCTGTTGTGATTCCTACGTGGAACGCCGCGAATTTTGTGCAGCGGGTGCTCGAGCTATTGCAGCGGCAGGAAGACGTGAACTACGAAGTTATTGTCGTAGACAACGGGGTAGTGAATAGCGAAACAGAGGAAGTAGTCATAAAATTCCAAAAGAATATTTCCAACTTGCGCTATTTGCGCTTTGAGCGGCAGTTGGGCTATGCCGGGGCCGTGAATGCTGGAGTGCAAGCGGCCAAGTACCCCCTCGTGGCCTCCATCAATAACGATAATTTGCCAGACAAACGTTGGTTGGCGGAACTTTTGGCCGAATATCAGCAAGCGAAAAAAGAGGGCAGGGAGGCGATAATTTCTTCGCTCGTGCATCGAGAAGGATTTGCCCAACCCTTGACTGCCAATATGAATATATTTGGGAGAATCGTTCATCCGAGTCGAAAAAATTCAGCACTAGAGAGGGCTGGGACTCAATTTTTATTTCATCCTGATGGCAGTGCCTTTCTGCTAAATAAAGAAATTTTTGGTCTGCCTTATGACGAGGACTATTTCATCTATCATGAGGATGTCTATTTAGGTTGGCGAGCCTGGTTGGCTGGGTACGAGGTGCGCATGGCGTCTAAATCACGTGCGGAGACCTTTGATGGCGGAAGTACCAAGCGAATTGCTTACAAGACAGCCTATTACACAGAAAGAAATCGTTGGTTAAATTATTTCCTATTTCTTTCGTGGGGCTCGCTGCTAAGTTTAGCGCCAGCGCTCTTTCTGGATGCGATGATTAAGCTGCTAGTGGGTTCGAATCGGAAAGCCAAATTCCATGCATGGGCCTGGTTGGTTACTCGTACCCACGAAATTCAAGCAAAACGTAAAACAGTTCAGTCGCTAAGAAAGCAAAACGATGCAGAAATTCTTCCAAAAATTTCCGGGTCGTACCTAAGTGGCGAAGGTACGTTAAATTGGATGTTTCGTTTGCTCTATCGGTGCTGCGGAATTTCTTTAGGCCCTTGAGCAACTAGTCGCCGGGACTTACGGTGGGAATATTTTCTTCTTCCGTTGGGGCTGAATTTCCTTCTCTGACCCGACCGGGATGACCGTCAGGTAAGTCTTCATCGTCCACGGCAGGCGGGGTTTTGGGGGCAAAGCAGTGGCAGAATAATTCGCTTCTACCAGAGCAAGCCAATCGACCTTTCGACGAAAGAAACTCAATCTCAATAGCTTTTCCGTCTTCTCGCTCCAAGTGCAAAGTAGTGCCATTTTTGCCGACATAATCCATAGACTCTACTTGAAAGAGGATTTGTTTATCCTCGAGAAATTCGGAAAGACTGGCCAACGGATTCTCCAAATCAGTCTCGATTAAATCGGGCAATCCTTCGGCATCCACGGTGAAAATCTTTAAAACTAGGGATTCAGGTCCTTTTTCGGAAGGTTCATTGGAGAGGCGAAGTCGATATTGTTTTTCACCTTCACCCTTTACGTGCCAGATTTTCCACACCAATTTTGGCTCCGGTGCCTCTAAGCGAGCAAAAAGTTCTTTTTCTAATTCTTGGGGCTCTAATGATTTCACGCATGTTTTTATGGAATCTAATGAGGCCGGGGGAAGCACGAGTGGGGAAGTAGGCGTGGCGGGTTGGAACTGGAGAAATTCTTGTGGACTCAAAGGGGATGATTTTTTCTTTCCCCAAAATAGGAATGCCCCCAGTCCCAGAAGGAGGAGGCATCCAATTGTGATTCCAATTTTTTTATTCATCGCTTAATAAGCGGGGCACCTCTCGGCACGTTCAGATGGCCCACGCATTTCTCCCCAACGTACTTCTAGTGTATCGTTTGGATTCGAAGAGATCAAATTTGCTTCCAATCGTCGACGAAGTTCGCCAAGGCTAATTTTACGTCCATACTTTACTACACAGTATTGAGTACTAGTTTCCCGGTCGGCAGATTTGGCAAAAATATTGGCTAATTGCTCAGACATTTCTCTGTCTAATTTCAATTTTTTCTTTAGTACGCGCGCGTAACCCGCAGACAAATCTTGAAACGCCGACTTTAATTGGCCATCGCGGGAAGGAGTGGAAAGATCATCGTATTCAGCGGCATTGAAGCAACGATCGCCAACGGCCCGAATTTTCTTTTGCGCTTCAGCAACGAGTTCCACTCTGGTTTGCGCTAACTGACAAACGTCTTCCATCAAGCGCTTCATTAATTCCGGGGCGCTTTCCGATCGCAACGCTAATTTTGATTGCATAGTCGAAATCCATCGATTTGGGCCCACTTGATATTGTTCGTCGGAATAGCCAGGCACTTCCCATACAGGCTTTAACAAATCTTCCGGCTTGCGGAAATCGCGGATACCGCTTGGCTGCTTGATCCCTTCGGCAAAAAGATAGCCCACGCTCGGCCACGAACGAACTTTAAGGTCGCCTGTATTGGCCTGGGTGGAGTAGATCAAAACGGGTACGCCGGTGTCGTTTAGTTTTTTAATGGTGTAGGAATGTTTGCTTTCCTTGGCGAGCAACAAGCCACCGGCTCGTACGGACTCACGGGTGATTGCTACGGGATAGGTGTCGTTAGGAATACTCGAGGTGGATATAATGTCGTAAGTCCAGGCAAGAAAACGAACAAGGCGTGAGGCTCCATCCGCAACACCGTCAAACTTACGAATCTCGTTAGAGATCACCGACCGTTGGGTGGAAGGATCGACAAAGGCGAAGGGTAAACCATTTTCAAAGGCGAAGATCGCGCGCATGGAATAAACCGTGTCGGCACAGTCTGGGGAAAGTCCGTAATAAGGACTACGGGAACTGGTGAAAATATCCACGCGCCATTCATTCTTTACCCATTCCTCATAGCGGGCTTCCCAGGAAGAGTTCCAATTGTTCCGGGTGTCCCAAACGGCAGCTTCGGAAAAATGAGGGGCGAAAATCAGGGCAATAAATAGGGCGAGTTTCATGAATAATCCATGTGTTTCGAGTTTTTGTTGCGCATCATGTTATAAGATGAAATTCGGAAAAACTCTAGCTGAACTTTGCCCCCGTGATAGAAGAAACGGGTGAAGAAAATTCCCGCGCTCACTCGATCCGAGGCCAGAAAAATTGCCCTGTATTCTCAGGGGCTTACGCTAGATTCCCAGTTGGATGAACAGTCTCCTGCGGGCGTGTTGGAGCATTTGTCGTATATCCAGCTGGATACGATTTCCGTGATTGCCCGCGCCCACGATCACATTTTATTCACTCGCGTGGAAAATGGAGCCTCGCTCAATCAACTGGTGCAACAAAAAGAAGCGTTTGAGTATTGGAGTCACGCTGCGAGCTATCTACCCATGCGCGATTTTCGTTTTTCATTACCGCGCAAGCAACGATTCGCTTCAGGAGAATGGCATTGGTTTCAACCCACTGTAACACACAAGAAACTTCGCCCGTATATTCTCAAACGAATTGAAAAAGAGGGGCCATTGGGCGCGAAAGATTTTGAATCTACCCGCAAAACTTCCGGTTGGTTCGATTGGAAACCGGCCAAACAGATGCTCGAGCAATTGTTTATGGAAGGAAAATTAATGGTAAAGGAGCGTCGGGGCTTCCAGAAAATTTACGACTTGACCGAGCGGGTGGTGCCAGAAGGTGTAGATCAGCGGCCCCCTACCAAAAGTGAGTTCGCAGATCATTTGGTAGAATCACATTTACGCGCCCACGGTTTGATGAATCTCGAGGAGATTTCTTATTTACGACCGTATTTACGGCAGGAAATTCGTGAGTCGGTGAAGCGAGGCATACAAGAGAATTGGTTAATGCCAATCGAGGTAGAAGACCGCGAACGCGTGGCTCTTCGGGAAGATTGGGATCAGCTTTGGGAAAATGCCAAAAATGCTAAAGGCCGTAATATACTCCTTTCACCCTTCGATAATCTGGTGATTCGGCGCAAGCGATTCGCTGAATTATTTGGCTTTAATTACACCTTGGAATGTTATGTGCCCGAAAAAAAACGTAAGTGGGGCTATTTTTGTTTACCCGCTTTGGTGGCTGGAGAGTTCGTGGGACTCGTGGACCTCAAGGTGGATCGCAAAAAGTCGGACTACGAATTAAAAAACTTTCACCCGCTCGAAAAGAAAAATAAAAAAGCGATCTGGAAAAAAATTCTGCCCGAAGTGGAAAAATTGGTGCGCTTTTCCCTCACGAGCCCCTCGGATCAAGGCAAAAATGGATAAAGTTTGCGTCAAAGCTTGCGTATGTGCAATGGCATCATTAGCGTGGAAGAAGGAGGAGAAAGTTATGAAAAAGATTTGTTTATTCTTAAGTGTGCTGGTGCTTGCGGCTTGCGGAAATCAACAAGCTACCGATCCCGAAAATACTCCTGGGGGTCGAGCTGGTGGACAGATTGGTGGCACCGGTTGGCAAATGGTTTCGGCCATCTATTATGCCGAAAATGGAAAATTTGATATAACTATAACTGGCGCTGGAGATCCTGTGGATTGCAACAATAGCGTGCCGAAAAAAAATCATTTGAATTTTTTGGTACCTCCGCAAGTGGGCAAGTATGAATTTGACTTGAATAAGCCTTCCAGCGCCCCTGTGTTCTTCGTTTTTCGCCAAGGACAAAATGTGGAAATGAAGATTGCCAAAACGAGTGTAATCCAAATCGATTCTTTCACGGCCAACCGAGTGTACGGTCGATTGACTGCCGAGAGTTCGGGAACCGGAACTCAAACCGGCAGCGTAAACGGCACATTTGAAGCTGTACTTTGTAAGTAAGTGTAATTTGAATTAAAAAAATAGGGCGAAGTGAATCACTTCGCCCTATTCGCATTTTCTAGCTGGGAAGAAGGGAGCGCTCTTTTTCCCTCTCTTTTAGGTGGAGGGTTCGATGTAGCTTTCCTTCCTTCACTTCTAGAATCAGATCACAATCGGCCACGGTACCCAATCGATGGGCAATGATCAGCATGGTCACATCTTGGCAAGACTCTCGGACCACCTCTTGAACCAAGCCATCGGTTTGCACGTCCACGCTCGCCGTTGCCTCATCCATCACGATCACTTTCGCGCCCGTGAGCAAGGCTCGCGCCAAGCAAAGGAGCTGCCGTTGGCCTTGGCTAAAGTTAGCGCCGTTCTCTTTCACGGCAGACGACAATCCGCCGGGAAGATTCCGCACTAAAGTAGCCAAATTTGCCTTCGCCAAAGCCTGCCACACTTCTTCATCGGTATGCTCCACGTAGCGATCGAGATTCGCCCGTAAAGTTCCCATGAAAAGCGTGGGATCTTGCGGAATGATCGCCATGCTTCGGCGCAAGCGTTCAAGCGGAACCGAGGCAATGTTCACACCGTCTATGCGAATTTCACCCGACTCCACTTCCATGCACCGATACAGAGCTTGCAGCAAAGTGCT
>CAYZLH010000038.1:5632-9687 GCA_964478795.1 uncultured Bdellovibrionales bacterium
TGCTTTTGCCCGAACCTGTGCGTCCGATGATGCCCACTCGACTACCCGCCGGTATACGAAAGCTCATGCCCTTCAAAACCGGCGGTAGATGGTTGGCGTAGCGAACCTGAACAGAGTCGAACACCACCTCACCTAGTTCTGGCCACGAAGGTCGCAGCGGCTCTGGTTGCGCCAGCGCAATATCTTTCTCAGGCTCCACCGCTGAGTAGAACTTCAAGCGCTCCACCGAGGTCATCCGTGCTTCCACTTCCGCGAAGATTCGCACGGCCCAGTTGAGATATTCCCACAAGCTCAAGGCGTACACCGTGATCAATCCGGCCAAACCAGGGCTGATCCAACCGCGATAGGCGTAGAAAGTAATCCCTAAGCCCGTGCAGCTTGCCACTAATCCACCCAAGAGCGGAATGCGACTGGAAAACCACCGATTGAGCATATAGTGACCGTGAAACATTCTTTGGCTATGCTCTAACTTTTGGAAAAAACTCTCCAAAAAGGTATGCGACTTACCAAAGCTACGAATCACCACTAAGCCTTGCAGCGTTTCCTTGAAGTGGGCAAATCGCGGCGAACGACTGATCGAGTCTAAGCGTTTCGCTTCCCTAGCAGGAACGCGATAATCTTTTTGTACTCGATAGTAGAGCGCCAAAACGGGCACCACCACTAGCAACATCAAGGGCATCACACCCAGAATCAGCACGAGTGCCGAAGCGATATGCACCAAGCAACGAACTGTCGTTTCGAAGCTCCACTGCAAATGGATGTCCACGGCTTCCACGTCTCTGGAGAATCTTTGTAAAATTCTGCCCATGGGCGTGGAGTCGAAGAATCGCAACGGCGCTTTTAAAACCGCGCGCAACATCTGATTGTGCATGTCTCGGCCCGCGGCCATCCCGCGATCCAACCAAAACAGCCGGTTCACCAGCACTCCCGCTAATGTCAGAAAGCCCAATAGTCCATAGATCGTAATGGCCGGTAAGCTCTGTTGCGCTACATCCTGCAGAAACGATCCGTCGGAAATTGTCTTGCCACTTTGCAAGTTGGAACTCAAAGCTAGCCAGCCTTTTTGCACCATTGGCAAAGTCGACGCCAAAGCAGCCGTTAGAAATAAGAGCGGTAAGAGCACGAGGCGTTGGCGATAGGTGTTTCCACCCAAAGCCTTTGCATAGTCCACATACACACTGCTTTTCACGGCGCCAACGGCGCGATCTTCATCTTCGGTCACCCGCGATTCCGATGTTTCAGTCTGCTTTGTGCCAACTTCTTTCGCTTCGGCTTGCAGACCCACGCCATGTTCGGCCTTGGCGCTATCGGCGAAAAATGCCTGAAACTCCGCCGAACGAGCTAGAATCTCGGCCAAAGTGCCAACTTCTTGGATTTTTCCGTCCACCAAGTAAACCACTTTATCAAAGCGGTGTAAGTGCGAGAGTCGGTGAGTCACCACCACTCGGGTGATGTCTTTCCAGCTACCAAAGAGGAGTCGCTCCACGAGTTGTTCTTCCGTGCGCGCATCCACTGCCGATAGAGGATCATCGAGTAAGGCTAGTTTCGGTCGATGCATGATCGAACGCGCCAAACTCACTCGTTGCTTTTGTCCGCCCGAAAGGTTCACGCCCTTCTCGCCGATTTCTGTGTATAAACCAGCGGGAAGCTGCTGCAGATCGCTCTCCAAGCAGCTAGCGAAAATACTTTCGGCCAAAGCGTTGGCATCGTCCTGTCCACCGAAAAGAATATTTTCTCTTAGGCCGCCATTCACAATGAAAGCTTCCTGCGGAACATAGGCAATTCTCGGCTGAATGCTCTTCTTGAGCACATCCAGAAACGATACCGATCCGGTTCGCAGTGGCACTTCTCTAAGGATCGCCTGTAGAAAGGTGGATTTTCCTGAACCCACTGGGCCTACGATGGCCACACTTTCTCCTGGCAAGATCTCCAGATGTACCTGATCTAAACTGGGCTTACTTGCTCCATCGAACACCACGGAAAGATTTTCCACTCGCAATCCAGCGAGGGAGGAATCCGATTCTGTGGCGTTCACGGCCGCTAACTTTTCCCGCCGCAAGAATTGGCTAATCCGGCCCGCCGAAACGGTGCCTGAGGCAATTTTCGAGATCAACTCCGAGAGATGTCCGAACGGATCTTCAAGAACTGTAAAGATCGCCACACATGTAAAGGCCAACTCGGGCGTGAGCGCAAAGCCGCGCCAGAGGTGCAACCAGAGCGAAGCAAATAGCACCACCGTGGATACGGCCACATAACTTAAGGTGGCGAGCGCTTCCGAGCGGGCCAATTTTCGCCGAGAATGCAGCTCCAAAGTGCGAATATCTTGCACCTCTTTCTCCACACTCTTTTCCCAGGCGTAAAACTTCACCACGCGAATCCCGTTCAGGATTTGCGACATTAAAGTCACACGATTGTCGCGATGTTTCATCAGCTCTTCATCAAGAGCGGAAAAGGATCGCGCCACCGTCTTCGTGAGCGGTACCATTAAGAGCAATAGTCCTACCGATAGGAAGGCTGTATAACCCAAGTAGTAGAATAACAATCCGCACGCGCCAATAATTGTCACGATGCTGAGCTGAAATTCTCCGGCCACCAAGGGTAAATCCGATACGGCATCGCTATCGGAACTCATGTGGTTCACAACGTCACCCAATTGGGTTTCACTGCGCGCCCGTTGCGTCAGCAATAGCGAATGTTTGTAGATCAAACGATTGATCGCGTTGGTGAAAATCTGCACTGCATAGAGTGAGCGCAGAAAATAGTGCTGCATCGCTAAGCTAGAGATGAAACTCACTGCGCCCAAGGACACGGCCAACGTCACGGTCAATACTAAGTCGGCCTGCGCTTGCAGGTTACTGACCTTGGCGATGAATTGATTCACTAAAATTGGCTTAGTGAGATTCAAGATAACAAAGCCAAAGTTCAAAACGAACGTGGGCAGTAGGAATTTCTTCCCTTCGCGAAAGAGCGATAACACTAAATTTCTTCCCGAACTGAGATCCAAATTTTCTTCCCGTATAGGGAGAAAACGCGGATTTAAATGCCGAGGCAACTCAGGCATATCAGTTTCCTGCAGGATCTTATTTCTTCCCAGCAGAATGAGCCGCTTCACGTCGGAAAACATGGCAAAACGAATAAATTTTAAGAACATAAAACACCACCGAGCATCATGCTCGAATTTAAAAGTTAGACAAACGGATTGATTGGAGCCCTAGGGAAGGACTTAAGAGGCCATCCAGTGAGAGCGCGGGTATCCGATAGTGACAATCATTAGTTTTTTTAGAATCATCGGAACCTCCTTTCGCTCTTTAATGGCAATTGATCGTGTAGATTTATTTACAGTAACATGGAGATTTTTTTTTGCAAATGCGGTTTGCGAAAAATTTCAAAATTATTTTTTCGTTGTTTCGGAAAGGGAGATTTCTTTTTGTAAACGGGTGAGCAAATCCTGAGGAATTTTCGGATAAATCTTGGCTAATTCGTTGATACCTCTAGTTTTTGCTCTTGCGTAAAGAAGGTCCTTAGCGAGTTCGTCAAAAGCAGATATCTCTTTATCCAAACCTGTAACTTTGGTGAATACCTGGTCACGACTCTCTTTAATTGGCAAAAAGGGAGTGCCGGGTTCCGGAATGCCCTGAGTTTTATGGCCGCTCTTTTTCTGGAACTCTTTGGGGGAATAGACTTTTGGATCCACAGTAGTTTGAAATTCTATTACTTCCTCGTCACTCGTTTTTGCCGTTTTCTTTTTCTCTGCGGCAGCACTGGCCGAGGAAAGTAAAATTCCGATCACGCTAAAAAATACGATTGAAGTTTTCATTGATCGCTCCGTGAATGTAAAACAGCTCCAGGTTCAATCCAGTGGAAGGGGATGCCGCCGCGAGCCAGCGTGCTTTCTGGCCCAGACTTTTCGGAATCGCCCACCGTATCCTCACCCTCAAGTGCGTAAAGCGGATAGTAAACCTTAAAAAGATTCTCTAGACGCTCCAGATCTTTTTCTTTTCGCTCGAGCTCACGGCGTTTCTGGTAACTGCCAGAGGATGAATCACTGATCGCAA
>CAYZLH010000038.1:9697-12154 GCA_964478795.1 uncultured Bdellovibrionales bacterium
TTGTCTTGGATTGCGCGGTCAATGGCGTTGTACGCCATTACGAACTCCACCCGGCCCGTACTGCCATCCAGCGGTGGCATTTTCCCTTTGATGCCAAAATAGTTTAGACCTTTATGAAAGCTCTTAATTTCATCATCGTAATAAACGGCAAAGTTCTTTTGCACGTTCCACCAGTAAATGAGGCGGATAATACTTTCTCTTACGGAAGTGCGATAACGTTCCGCTCTTTTCTTCTGATTTTCAGGAATCTTGCTCGCATTTTTAGCAGGACAAGTATTTTGTAGAGTATTGTAGAAGGAGCGGAGTTCGTTATCCTCTTCTTCTTGTGGCGGATCTTTCGTGAGATTGCGCAGGTCCAAATAGTCCGCATGAAACATATCCGCCTGAGCCTTAAAGATTTTCCATTGCTCGTCACAGGAGAGGTCGCGAGCTCCTGGTTGGCCTTCAATGATTTGCAGACAGTAGTCGATTACTGATTGAGTGTTCGTCACTGATGCGAGTTTTTTAAATACGGACTCCACAAATCCAGCGTCTAATGGTCCAGCATCGGCCATTTTTCGATCCAAGGAGTCTGCTGCGCCTAATACCTCTCTGATGTAATTGCTACTAGCGGGGTTGTTGCGGCTAGGAGCTCGCACGCCAAATCCGGCAATCGGCGTGGCATTTGTGAAGAGTTCGTGGCGCCAGCGGAAGTGGTTTGTTTCCGTCATATTGTAGCAGCCCAAAAGGAGTACATGGCGCGGCTGTTTGAAAAAATCGGGGTTTTCTCGTTCAATTCGAGTAATGGCGGAAGAAGAAAGTCGGTTGGAGGTTTCACCACTTAAATTTGATCCATCGGAGTGGGCGCTAAATACAAGAGTGTCTACTTTCTTTCCACTGGCCCGTAGATCACGAATTTTGGCTTGTAATTGTTCTTCTACCGAGCCGAGGCGCTTTTCTTTTTGCGAAACAGATTGCGCCGCTTGGTGGAGTGATTCGATTTCGCTACCCAAAACATCATTGAGATCCGGACTTTTTTCACTCGCCAGACCCTTCCGCATGTATTCGCCTACGATTGTGCGAATTTGTGCTTTATTCAGATCTGGTCGACGGGCTTTGATTTGTTTTTCTAAATTGTCTCTTTGTGAAAAAAGATCTTCCACTTCGGGAATGGCATTTTCTGGGGGCACCATCACCACTTGCTGACCACGGCGTGCCGCTACTTCTTTGAGGGCTGCTAGTTCTTTACTCGAGTAGTTCATGTTCACCATGAGGATTACGTCGCCCCCAGCTGAGGCTGGCGATGGCACTAAGAGGAATCCGCACAGAAATAGGAAAATTCGCATACCTAAAAATCGGTAGAATCCGCGAAAGGATTGAGCAATTTTGGGATTACGAGACTAAAAGTTAGACTTTGTGGATGAACTGATCTTTGGGAAAGCGAATTCGGGGTCCATACACGCCTTCTGGTACGCGTTTCCCTACCGATATCGCCATCACCACAATACTCGACCGCGGAAGTCCTAGGAGCTTTTTTACACGGGCCGAATCGAGACCTTCCATGGGGCAGGTGTCATACCCATGAGCTGAGGCCGCGAGCATAAAGTTTTCACAAGCCAGGGCTGTAGTTTTAGCAGCCCAAAGCTGTAGATCAGATTTACCCAAGGGTTCGCGAGGTGTGGGGCGAAACAAACCAACGCTGGAAAAAATTAGCCATTTGAGGGGCGCAAAAATCGAGAAGAATCCACGTCCATAGACAAAGGGTACTAACTTTTCATAGTAGTCTTTTAGCATTTTCGGTACTGGTGCTCCGGCGCTATTCAATACAGAAATCATCTGTTTTCGATGTGCATGAATCTTATCAATTCGGGCCACGGCCACCACGAGGTGGGCGGCTGTCCGCGCTGCATTCTGCGAAAAGCAGTATTCCACTAGGGCCTGTTTCTTTTCTTCACTTTTTACCCAGTAAAATTCCCAGGCCTGGAGGTTGGACGAATTTGGGGCCAAGAGCGCGAGATCCAAGCAATCTTCGATCACGGCATCGGGCACTTTTTCGGAGCTATACTTGCGAATGCTACGACGATTTTCGACGATATTACGAAATTCTTGCGCGTTCACGGGTTTCAATACGTCATTGTGAGGAAAATTTCGTTCGGTGGTAAAAATCGACTCGCTCATAAAAACACCTTCTTCCATTCTTCTTCACGAAAACCAACGAGCCCAGTCTGATCCATCAACACAAAGGGGCGTTTCACTAATTTTCCGTTACTCGCCAACAACTCTAATGCTTGGACATCGCTCAAATTGGGCAGTTTTTCGGACAACTTCATTTCTTTGTAAACAACTCCCGAGGTGTTGAATAGTTTTTTACGGTCGCCCACGATTGCTAACATTTTTTTTAGTTCGGCAAGCGTCGGTGGCTGGCTCGTGATCTCCACGGCTTGGTAATTGATTTTTTTCCCGTCGAGAAACTTGAGC
>CAYZLH010000039.1:0-11879 GCA_964478795.1 uncultured Bdellovibrionales bacterium
GTTGGCGAAAAAGTATCGCAATATCTGTGTGGTGGGCGATGAAGACCAGAGTATTTACAAATGGCGAGGGGCCGATATCCGTAATATTTTGGATTTCCAAAAAGATTATCCTGAAGCCAAGATGGTAAAATTGGAGCAAAACTATCGCTCCACCCAAACGATCATCAACGCCGCCAGCGCGGTTATTAAAAACAATAAAGACCGCTATGCAAAAACCCTTTGGACCGACAACGAGCCCGGGGAAAAAATCCGCTGGGTGCAATTACCTGACGAACGGGCCGAAGCGGAATTTGTGGGGAAAGAAATTCAAAAGTACCTGAACCGCAACTCCGAGCTAACCTTTGCTGATGTGGCGGTGTTTTATCGCTCCCACGCTCAGTCGCGGGCCATGGAAGAAATTTTTCGTCGCCTCCGGATTTCCTATAAAATTGTGGGCGGCGTAGGTTTCTATGAGCGTCGTGAGATCAAAGATGTCTTGGCTTATTTGCGAGTGTTGGTGAATCCCGATGATTCCGTGAGTTTACTGCGAATCATTAATGTGCCGGCTCGGGGAATTGGCAAAACCACTTTGGAAAAAATCGAGAGTTACGCCTTTGAGAAACGTCTTTCGCTTTTTGCTGGTTTACGGAAAATGTTAGAAGAGGGCGAACTTCCACCGAGTGCGAAGAAAAAGCTCTTTGAATTTGTCAAACTCTTGGATTCCTTCCGCGAGCTGGCCAAACGCTCCCACGTCAGCAATGTGTATCATCACATTTTAGAAGCCACGGGTTATGTGAATGAGCTGAAGGCCGAAAATACCGACGAAGCCAAGGCCCGTATTCAAAACTTGGAAGAATTCGATACCGTCATTCAGTTTTTTGAAGAGGAGGCCAAAAATCGCGGACTCAATCCGGAAGACGGATTGCTGCAGGGATTTTTGAACCAAGTCACCTTAGAAGCCTCCTTGCTGGAAAAAGAAGAAGAAGATACTCGCAGCGGAGCAGTCTCTATGATGACGCTACATTCATCAAAAGGATTGGAGTTTCCGTTAGTGTTTCTCGTGGGCTGCGAAGAGGGGATTTTTCCTTCTCGTCAGGCCATGGGCGAAGAAGAATCTGGCGGAGAAGGAATCGAAGAGGAACGCCGTCTGTGTTACGTGGGGCTAACCCGGGCGAAAAAGAAACTATTTGTGACCAATGCCTCCATTCGCCGAATCTATGGGCAAGTGCAAGTTTCCTCGCCCTCCCGTTTTCTCTCGGAAATACCGGCGGAATTAGTGGATGCGGAAATCGTGCGCGGCGAAAGCACCTCCTCCCAATTTGGGGTGCGAGCCCAGTGGGAGCGGGAGCGCTCGAATTATACTTGGAAGAAATCCACCCCCGCGGCGTCCAATGGGGATTCCCGCAGATATGATTATGATGATGCGACTCCATCGTACAAAGTAATGAGTGCCGAAACCGAAGGGGAAACCATTCGGGTGGGACAAAAGGTAAAACACGCTTCCTATGGATTGGGCACCGTAAAAGCGCTGGAAGGGTCGGCCACCGATCGCAAAGTGACCATTGAATTTTCCGGTCGCATGATGAAAAAGTTTTCGCTCAAACACGTGCAGTTGGAAACGGTTTAGCCGCCCACGCGGGTGCGCTCATATTCCAGCAAGGCCGCGCGCAGGTATTGGGCTGGCGTGGAGTTAGGTTCCATTCGCGGGAGAATTTCGCGAAATAGCAAAACGCTGCGCTCATTTAAGAATTTAAAAATTTCCTCTGACGCTTTTTCTGAGCTGAATTGGGCGCCATGGGCGATGAATTCCGCCAAAAATTCCTGAATGCGTTGTTCTTCGGGCGTGCCGATGTATCGCTCAAACTCTTTCATCGCTTGTTCAATTAGCAAGGGATTGGGAGTATTTTCTAGACCACCAATGATGGCTTCCACGAATTTGGGATCCTTCGGTAGGAGCGCGAAAATTTCCATGGCCTTCGCTTGCACATGGCCATCTAAAACTTTCATCGATTCCAAAGCGATCTTTTCGGCGTCAGCGGCTAAGGTTGGATCTTTTTGCAGTTCGCTCAGGAACTGGGCGAGTTTGGCCTCTAAATCTTTCGCCACCGCAAAGGAATAGGAACGCGGATCTGATTGCGCATAATTACAGTCATCCCGTTCCCAGCATTGCAGTGTCGCGTAAATATCCGCATGGCGTTTGGGAGCGCTAGCAGATTTGGTACCTCCGCTCGTGGTAACCACTGGCGCCTGGCTGCTCGGACTCCGCTGCGAATCCCCATAGGGCAGCAAAGTGGGATAAGAGAACAGCACCCCAATCAGCACGACAAACGTAAAGAGTCCGACGAGCAATCTCACGGGATTCTCCTCGTCCAACTAGCGGTGGTGGGCTTGGGCAATAAGGCCCCGGAATACAGGAATCCTTTTTTGCCGTTTACCGTGACCAAATAGTAGAGGTGGTTTTCTGCGCCTTGAATCACGTAGTCTTCCACCACGAGACGCACGCCTTTTTTGGCACTCAACACCAGGCGACCGCCCGGTGTGGCGCGTAGATTGATGCCAGCTGAGTTGACCACTTCAATGGCTTCGCCCACGCGTGCCACGAGCGAGGGGAGTGGTGTGCTGCGACTGGAAAGCTGCGCCCAATTTTGAAAGGTGGTGGCGTTACCGCCGTAAATAAAGCCCACTTTGCCGTCGACGGAAAATTTGTAGTAGCGATCTTTACTAAAATTGCGAATTTCAAAATCCAAGACTTCGGCCACTTCTTTTTCACGCAGCACGCCCACCTGACCGCCACCTGGGGAGGCCCGGAGAATGATAGCTTGTTGCATTTCGGCGAACGCCCCAACTTTCAAAAGAGATGGGTCAAAGGATTTACACAAAGCGTGGCGATCCCCGGAAATTTTTTGGTATTTAGCCAATATTCCGTCGGCCACTAAGGTGCCATCGAGATTCGTAAAATTGCTCAGCGCTTTTAAGCAAACACGATCACGAAAGGGTAAACAAGTAAGCTGGCCTTGGCGGAATACACAGGTTTCCCCCGCGGCGGATCGATACAATTGATTGGGAAATAGGTCCGGCTGAGGCACGGGATCCCCAGGAGGCGGACAGTTTTCCCGTTTTTCCATCAAGCACGTCACGTTGATGGGCGCTGGCTTTTGGAAATTAGAAACATAGTTCCGCCAGGATTTACTTTTTAGTTTGTCGTAAAAGCCTTTGTCGTTATGGGCCCAACGGTCATTAGGATTGGTCCAGCGGCAAATCTTCCTTGGTCCACCGTTATAGGCTGCCCACGACGCGCGAATTCGCGCTTCCCAATTGGTGGCCGAACGCACACAAGATTGCGCCGGCGCTCGCTCCCAGTTCATGTAAAACTCATCCATGGAGTAGGTCATATTGCCCAAGAGGTTCCAACCCAAGCCTTGTTGCACGGCGGGAAAGTGGTGACGATCATCCACTTGCATCAGTCCGTGGCCATGCCCGAAATCTCCGCGCATCATTTTGATCTTTTGGTCACTGGGAATGCGGTAGTGTGTCCAAAAAGTTTCTTGCGAGGCCGTGGTGAGAATGCCCAGCTTGAACGCTTCGATCTCATCGGTGGAGGCGTTTGGCTTCCGTTTTTTGATATAATATTCTGCGGCATCGCGAATCACGGCATGGAGATCGTCCATGTACCGCTTGCGTTCGGCCACACGTTCCTTCGCGTCGAGAAAGATCATGGGCGCATAGGACTGACGGACCACCTGATCGGAGCCAAACTGATTGCCATCGCAACCATTTGGCGCCCGGCCAAAGGCCCATTCGCCTCCAACTTTTCCCGTACATTTATAAAAGTCGGGGGTGGGGTTTACGGCTAGTGCACTGAGGGGCAAGAGAGCAAAAATGATTGTCTTCATGAAAACCCATCGGCGGCCAGGTAAGTGAACCTTACGGATGAAAGAAGAAGTTAGTTCTGCCCGAGGAAGTTTGTTTCCTATTCTCCAGCCGGTGGCGGCTTTTCTCCTGGGAGGGGGGCTACTTCTGCGGCGGAATGCTGCGCCCGGCTAGAGGTAAATCTTCATTGCTCTAAAGGGGATAGGAGCGGTATCGTATTTTCTCTATGAAAAACATGAAAGAAACTACGCAGAAAATTGCCTTTTTATCTCGACTGAAGCTCTCCGATCAGGAAACGGAACAATACGCGCAAGAGCTCGGAAAAATTTTGGATTTCGTGGCTCAGCTCAGTGAAGTGAACACGCAGGGAGTGGAGCCCGTGGTGCACGGAATTCCGCTCGATCCGCACTTTCGCGAAGACCAAGCGATCCAACTTTCGGAAGAAGAAACCAAACGAATTTTACAGTGCGCGGAACAATCCATCTACGATCAGTTCCGCGTGCCGCAAGTATTGGGAGGTGAAGGATGAAGTTTCCTCGACACCAATTTCAAAAGGCCTGGCAATGGCGAGAAGCATTGGCTAGCAAAAAAATTTCCGCCGCCGAGTTGGCCAAGGAATATGCCTCGCGAGCCAAAGCAGACACCACCAATTCCTTTCTTACGTTGATGGACGAAACACCCTCTGCCTATTCTGGCAAGAGCGCCGTGGAAGCCATTCCTTTGGCGCTAAAGGACAATCTCACCACCTTAGGCGTGAAAACCACCTGCGGTTCGAAAATCTTGAGCAACTATCATCCGCCTTACGACGCCACCGTGGTGAAAAAATTGCGGGACTTGGGTTCCGTTTTTGTGGGCAAATGCAATATGGACGAATTTGCCATGGGCTCGTCCAACGAGAATTCGGCCTACGGTCCGGTGAAACTTCCGCAGGATCCGGCCCGCGTTCCCGGTGGTAGTTCCGGTGGTTCAGCGGCGGCAGTGGCCGCCAATTGCGCTGTCTGGTCGCTGGGATCCGACACTGGCGGATCGGTCCGTCAGCCCGCGAGTTTTTGCGGTTTGGTGGGAATGAAGCCCACCTATGGCCGCGTGAGCCGCTATGGTTTGGTGGCCTTTGCCTCATCCTTAGATCAAGTGAGTCCCTTTTCCTTAGACGCCCAAGACGGTGCCGATTTGCTCGAGGCGATTTCGGGCTATGATCTCTGGGATTCCACTTCGCAGGATCGCGCCGTACCTGGATTGGGGAAAGCCGTAGCCGAAATTCGCACCAATGCTCAGCAACGAAAAGACTTTGTAAAGAATTTGCGCGTGGGAGTTCCCAAAGAATTTTTCGCCGAAGGATTAAATCCTGATGTGCGTAAAGCCGTGGACAGTGCTTTGGATGCTTTACGTGGAGCCGGCGCGAAGGTCGTGCCCGTTAGCTTGCCACACTCCAAATATGCCTTGGCCGTTTACTATGTGGTGGCCGTCTCGGAAGCCAGTGCCAACCTCGCGCGCTTTGATGGCGTGCGCTTTGGTCCCAGAGTGTTGCCGAATGGTCAGCAAACATCGTTGGAAGAAATGTATATGGCGACGCGGGGCGAGCTCTTTGGCAAAGAAGTGAAGCGCCGAATTTTGCTTGGCACTTTCACTCTCTCTTCAGGCTATTACGATGCCTACTACCAAAAGGCTTGTCAGGTGCGAAATTTGATTGGCCAAGATTTTGCCAAATGTTTTCAAGAGGTGGATGTGATCGTGGGACCTACCACGCCATCGGTCTCCTTCGAGCGTGGGAGCAAAACCAATGACCCGCTCTCCATGTATCTTTCCGATATTTACACCGTGCCAGTGAACTTGGCGGGAATTCCCGCCGTGTCGATGCCCTATGGCACCGGCGAAAAGGGTTTGCCGGTGGGATTGCAATTCATTGCGCCGCCTTGGCAGGAAGAACGATTGCTAAAAACCGTGGCCGCCATGGAAGTGCTGCACGACGAAGGGAAGGTGTGATCATGGCTCAACCGATTTACAACGGCTTTGAAACGGTGATCGGCCTCGAGGTGCATGCGCAGCTGGCCACACATTCGAAACTATTTTCCAGTTCGCCCAATCAGTTTGGGGTTGCGCCAAACCGTAACATCAATCCTGTTTGCACGGCGCAACCGGGTGCTCTGCCAGTGCTGAACCGGCAAGCCATTGAGTTTGCCATTCGGGCTGGCTTGGCTACCAATTGCAAAATTCGCGAAGTCAGCGTGTTTTCCCGCAAAAACTATTTCTATCCAGACTTGCCTAAGGGCTATCAGATCTCGCAGTTCGATAAACCGCTGTGTGAGTTAGGCTGGTTAGATATTGAATTCGAAAATGATCCGGGTGTGCGTGAATCAAAGCGGATCGGTATCACGCGTATTCACGTGGAAGAAGATGCGGGAAAGAGTCAGCATATGGCTGGATTTTCCCTCGTGGATCTTAATCGGGCCGGCACTCCCCTCATTGAAATCGTGTCGGAGCCCGATTTCCGTTCCCCCTTCGAGGCCGCGGCCTACTTAAGAAAACTGCGCGCCATTTTGCAGTATATCGAAGTGTGCGATGGCAACATGCAGGAAGGAAACTTTCGCTGTGATGCCAACGTTTCGGTGCGCCGAGTGGGCGAAACAAAACTTGGCACCCGTGCGGAGTTGAAAAACCTGAACTCGTTCCGCTTTGTGGAAAAGGCCATCGAGTACGAAATTCACCGCCAAATCGCCGTGATCAATAGCGGTGGCAGAATCGTGCAAGAAACTAGGCTTTATGACTCGGCCAAAAACGTAACCCAAAGCATGCGGAGCAAAGAAGAAGCCCACGACTATCGTTACTTCCCGGAGCCGGATTTGCCACCCTTGGTGGTTTCACCCAAATGGGTAGAGACGGTGAAATCGCAACTTCCAGAACTGCCCGATGAAAAAGCCCAGCGGTTTGTCAAAGAATTCGGACTTCCGGAATACGATGCGAAGGTGATTACTTCGTCAAAGGCTTTGGCGGCGTTTTACGAAGAGGCCAACAGCCATTCCGATGGTGAGCCCAAGTTAGTTTCCAACTGGTTGATGACGGAAGTCTTACGCAAGTTGAAGGAAAGTGAAAAAGAAATTGAGGAGTGCCCGTTTCCGGCCAAACACCTGGGCGCGCTCGTGGCCTTGATCAAAAAGGGCGAGATATCTTCAAAGATTGCCAAGACGGTGTTCGAAGACATGTGGGAAAGCGGAAAAGGACCCGCTGTCATCGTTAAAGAAAAAGGTTTAGTGCAGGTTTCCGATCCCTCGGCCATTGAGGCCGCGGTTCGCAAGATTATGCAGGCCGCTCCTGATAAGGTGGCGGAGTATCGCAGTGGAAAAGAAAAACTTTTCGGATTCTTCGTGGGACAAGTGATGAAGGAAACTCAGGGTAAAGGCAATCCCGCAATGATCAACGATGTGGTCAAAGCCTTCCTTACAGGAGAAAAACAATGAAAAAACTCGCATGGATTTTGGGTGGTTTGTTCATTGCCATGATTGTGGCATTGGTGAGCGTGCCGTTATTTGTGAATGTGGATCAATATCGCGGCGTGATCACGGATGAAGTAAATAAAAGAATCCAGGGCAAGGTAGAGCTGGGGAAGTTGCACCTTTCGCTTTGGGGTGCCATTAAAATTCATGCGGAATCCATCGTGGTAAAGGTGAATGGATTTCCCGATCCGCTCGTGGACACGAAAAATTTTCACTTAGAAATTCCGTTTTCTTCTGTTTTAACTGGATCGCCCAAAGTTACGGCGGTTTTGGAAGAACCAAAAATTATTTTGGTCAAAGAAAAAGATGGGCGTATCAATGCTTTGGAGTTGATGAAAAAGACGGGGACCACTTCATCATTACCAGTAGAATCCACCGATCCAGTGGCGGAACTGAATTCCGATTCCATTGTTCAAGTGGCCAGTGCTCCCACCAAGGAGAAGAAAAAAGCTACTGCGAAATCAGAACCGGCTGCGCCAAAGGCTGCCGAGACCACTACGGAAGCAGCAGCTGATGCTGATGCCGATTCGAAGACTGAAAACTTAACGGCGGATGCTAACAGCCCGGCAAATGCCAGTAGCGACCCAAGTGCTTCGACCGTAGCTCAACAAAGCTCAGAGCCCACAAAAGTTCCTGCGTTACTAAAAGGCGCGACGCTCGGCCTACGCGTGGAGAAGGGAAACGTCGACTACCGCGATAAACTCGCTAAGGCCAACTACCAAGTGAACGGACTAGAGCTTACCGGTGATAATTTAGGTCTCGGCTCCACGATGAAGGTTTCGCTCAAGGCGCCAGTGAAGGGCGAACGCGCTGATGGAAAATTTGAGGGACCTGTCAGCGTAAAAATGGAATTAACGCCCATTTTGGTCGATCAGGTCGTGAAATCGGTCAAAGGGGAGGTTGAGGCCGATGCCACAGGATTGGCTATCTCCATGCCGGGTAAGCTGGAGAAATCCAACTCCATCGCACTCACGTTGAAAGCCAAGTTCGATGGTGATGAAAAAGAAACTTTGCTGAAGCAGTTTGATTTGCGCTTTCACCAAGCTGTCATTCATGCCAAAGGCCGAGTGATCACCAATCCGCTCAATATCAAGGTGGATCTAAATAGCGATCCATTTTCGTTAGATTCCCTAAAAGATTTTTTACCAGCGGTAAAAGACTATCAGTTAAAGGGAACTTTTCTACTCAATGCGCTGGTTGACTACAGTTTGGAGAAGCTAAAAGTTACAGGCGATGTGAAAATTCAAGATGGCGCAGTTTCCTATCCAAAATTTTTGCAGGCGCCTTTACAGTTTCATCTACAAGCAGGATTTTCCGAAAGTTCGGTGAATATTACCCGCGCGAATTTGGCCGGTCCTGAAACCGACATTCAAATTCTCGGCAGTGTAAAGAATTTTTTTGCTCCGCAGTTTTCGTTGGCCATTTCAGGGCGTAGCTTTAATTTAGACAAAACCTTAGTAATGCCGAAAGACGCGCCAAAACAAGCGTCCTTTTCGCTGATTGCTCCCGCCTATGCCGAGGAGAAAAAGGGCGGAAATCCAATGATTGCCCTAGCCGCGAATCCGATGATCGCCGGGGCTGCGGGAGTGTTGAACGCCCAAATCGCCAAAGTCACGGCCTATGGAAGCAACTTTGAGAACGCTATTGTGAAGGCCCAGCTACAAAATCTGCAGCTGAAGGTAAGTGAAGCCAGTGTAAGAATTTTTGGTGGGGCCGTGAAGTCCACCGGAGATTTCGACTTAAAGAACCCAGCGCTAAAATATTCGAGTCGGGGGAATGCCAATGGAATTTCCGCCAAGGAAGCTTTGAAGGCCTATTTCCCCAAATTTCAAAACACCTTTGAAGGAACCATGCAGGCCGATTGGAATTTGGGCGGAGCCCTCTATCCTGAAACGCTAAGATTGCGCAGCCTGAAGGGCAAAGCAAAGGTGATTGCAACGGATGGCGCGTTGAAGTCGGTGGACTTTCAATCGCAAATTAATTCCACCATGCAGAAAGTTCCCTTCTTAAAGGATAAAAAACCGATCGAGATCGACGATGGATTTAAATCTATGACAGCGGATCTTACCTTTGATAACGGAACCATTCGCGTGGATCCCATTGATGTGCAACCGCGGAATAAAGGTTTCGTAGTAAAGGGGAAATCGAGCATTTTGGAATCGCTCGAGCAGGAAAGCTTTTTCGATGTCTATGATCCGCAGGGAAGACTGCCGAAAGAGTTTCAATCAAAAGCTGGCAAGCCAGCCATCGCCTTGCGCCTCTACGGCCCACTGACGGCCCCGAAAACAGATTACGAATACACAATCAAAAAATTAGCTTCGGGAGCCGGAGCGAATGTGGCGAAAGATGCCGCTGGGAAATTGTTAGATAAGGTTTTAGGCGGGTCCAAAGAAGGTGGCCAGGGCGGCGGTGGTTCTGGTGATGCCTTAAAGGATGCGGCCGACAAACTGAAACAAAAGTTTAAGTTGTTCAAATGAAGTTACGTGCGGGCATCGACATCGGCACGAACACGATTCTGCTTTTGATCGCAAGGGTCGATGGCAAAAAGGTTGAAGTGGTGGAAGATCACGTGCGTGTGGTTCGTCTTGGCCAGGGAGTGGATCAGAATCGCGCCTTCCATCCCGACGCCATCGAGCGGGCCAAAAAGTGTTTTGCCGAGTACCAACAGATTTTGCAAAATTATCCGGGTATTGATGTTCGGGCACTGGCTACCTCTGGATCGCGGGACGCACGTAACTCTGCCGAATTTTTTCAACTGGTGGAAAAACAATATGGAATTCGCGTGCGGGTAATTTCTGGAGAGGAAGAGGCGCAGGTTTCGTTTTCGGGCGCTTTATCCGATGGAATGGACGAAGCCAACGTAGCCGTTTTAGATATTGGTGGCGGCTCCTCCGAGATCGTGGGGAAAGAGGGGAATGGTCTCTTTCGCTTTAGCTTTGATATGGGCTGCGTGCGACTTTCGGAACGCTTTCTGAAGAGCGATCCCGCCACTCCTCAAGAAGTGGCCAATTTACAAAAATTTATCCAACAGGAACTAGCCAAAGAATCCGGCATTTTGCAAAAGGTGCGGGGGAAGCATTTAATTGGCGTGGCCGGCACCGCTACCTATTTGGCGGCGGCCTCGTTGGGATTGGATAAATTTATCCCGGAGAAAGTGCACGGACACTGGGTGAGTAAAACGGATGTGGATAAGCTCATCGAGCGATTCCTACCATTGACGGCGGCGCAAAGATTAGGAATGGGTGGAATGGACAAGGGGCGGGCCGATGTAATTGTAGCCGGCGCCTTTATTCTTTCGGCAATTTTGGCGGAAACTGGACTAGAGGGTTTCGAGGCCTCAGTGCGAGGCCTCCGCTACGGCGCGGTTTTATAATATTTGGCCTAAAGAGGCGATTTTACATTCCGTAATTGCGCGCAAAGGCGGCTCGTTTGCCACGATCCATGGCGGCGCGAGACTCATCTTCTTTTTCAATGCGTAAATTGCTTTCTAAACGCTGAGCGAGGCGAGGGTCTCGTTTGCGGATATTTCCCAAAATTTTCTCTCGGAACGAAGCATCCGATCGTTTTAGCATTTCCACCACGCTACCGAACCCATCAAAGGGGATTCCTAAATCTTTCATGCGTTTCCTTTCCTTTTGATATTTTCTTCCGCTGACATCTGTTGTTCGCGCAGGGTAGAGAGCTTTCTTTCCCCTTGGGCTCGTAAATCTTCGGCTTGGATTCGGTAGGTTTCCTGAGCTTGCTTTAAGTTCACTTCCGCTTGCTTGGATAGATTGCTCAAAGCCGTTTGTTGCCGCTCCTCAAGTTCCTTTATTTTTTTCGTATACTCGTCTTGCTTCGCAGTGAGTTCCACGCGATAGGCAGAATCGGCATTTTTGTTGTCGCGGAAATGTTTTTCCTCGATGGCCTTAAGTTCAGCCTCTTGTGACTTTCGTAAATCCCGAATTTTTCGCGAGTGTTCTTGTTGTAGGCGGTCAGCTTCTGATTGCTGAGTGTTGCGCTGAGTATTTGTGGTTTCCATTCCATTCCTCCCGGCTTCCTGCCAAGGCGCGTTTCTTCTTTCATTATAAGGTGGGGGGCGTTAATTTGGAAAGGTGAAATTTCCAGTATTAAAAGATGACCGATTAGACCGGTTTTTACGGTCTTTGCAGCTCTCGCCGTGGCTGGGCAAGCGGGCCTGGGAAGAAGCGATCCAAAATGGATGGGTGCGGGTAGATGGGAAAGTGGCGCGGAAACCAGGTCAAGAAGTGCTGACGGGATTTCAGGTAGAACTGTCGCTGCCGCCCTTTGGTTTGTCTCAGGCTGAAGTGGATGTGGCGGAGTTTTTGGAAAAGCGCGGGTCGCTCTATTTTTTTCAGAAACCCGCAGGCATCCCCACCTATCCGCTTTCGCCTTTTGAGCGAGATAGTTTAGCGCATCGGATCGCTGCCTATTTTTCGGAACAGAAGATTTTGTCGGTCAGCAAATTTGAAGACCTAGGTATGCCCCCCATTTTAGAGGGCGGAATCCTGCACCGTTTGGATCGGGACACTTCGGGCA
>CAYZLH010000040.1:0-1150 GCA_964478795.1 uncultured Bdellovibrionales bacterium
CTGAGTCGAGTTACCGCCAGGGATATAAAACAATCCGGTGGTTACTTTGACAATCCCATAGTTATTTTGCAGCGGAAGCACGGCCTGCACCGAGCCTTTACCGTAGGTATGGTCGCCGCCCACGATGATCGCCCGTTTGTAATCTTGAAGAGCGCCAGCCACAATTTCTGAGGCCGATGCCGACAATCGAGATACGTATACAACTACTGGGCCATTAAACTGCACGCGGGAATCAATATCGTCGAGAAATTGAACTTCACCGTCAGAATCTTTCGTGGCCACTACGTTTCCTAAATTTAAGAAAAGTCCCGCTATTCGAACGGCTTCATCGAGTAGTCCACCGCTATTGTAGGAAAGATCAAGCACGATACCTTGGGCACCACCTTTTTTGGCTTTTTCGACGGCGGCTAGTACATCTTTATAGCTAGAGCGATCCGTTCGGCGTGGGCCCCCATAAAATCCTGGTAACTCGATTCTGGCTAATTTGTATTTCTTGCCGTCGACGTTGCGATCGATCATTTCCACTTTCGCGGCATCGTCTTCGAGCTGAACCTTCGAACGAACCAACGAAACGTTTAAACGTTGAACTTCCGGCTTTTCTCTTAAGATTGTGAGTTTAACGGTAGTTCCAGCCTTACCGCGGATCATTTTCACCACATCTTTTAAATCCATATCGATCACGTTCACCATCATTCCCGATTCTTTTTCGCTCACAGCAATGATTTTATCTTTGGGCAAGAGCAGATTCGATTTTGCGGCGGCTCCACCGGGAATCAATTCTTGAATTACGGTGAACCCATCATCGTTCGAAAGGGAGGCACCAATTCCTTCTAAAGAAAGTCGCATATTGATTTCAAAGTCTTCCTTATCATCCGGACTCAAATAGCTGGAGTGGGGGTCCAAGGCTGCCGCGTGCGCATTCACGAGATAGTCAAGAATGGTGTCATTCTTCATTTCTTCCATGCGCTTCACGTTTAATTCGTAGCGATGCACTAGTTGCTCTCGTGCTTTTGGTAGTTTCATGTCGGTGAGCAAATAGTTCGAAATCTGAAAGTGGATTTGCACCAACTGACGTTTTTTGCTTTCATCTAAATTTTTGGGGAAAGAGCGCTTTTCTGGATCTAATTGAAACTCGGCACCCTCGTCTAAT
>CAYZLH010000040.1:1160-11866 GCA_964478795.1 uncultured Bdellovibrionales bacterium
GTATTTGTCGGTGAGTACTTCTTTGGCGTAGGTGAGTTGCTCCTTGGCCCGCTGAACTAAGAGCTTTTTTATTTCTAAAATTTCAGCACAATCCGGACCCGCAGCATTATTCATATTGCGATAAAATCCCAAGACCTTGGCCTTCCAAGTATCGATATCACTTTGCAGGAGTAGGGCTTTCGATGGGTCTAGGCGCCTGATCATTTGATCGGCGGCCTTTTGGTAGATTTCATTCGAGCTGGTTTTGATCGCCACATGGGATTTTAAAAAGAACTCCCCGAGGGTGGGCACCAATTTACAAGCTAAATTGCCATCCTTTGCTTGCGCGGTAAGAGAAAAAAGAAACAATGCCAATAAAGTAGAAAATCTAATCATTCTCTCAGGATACGCCTATCTTCTCGGACCATCAAAGGGGTGAAGGCGAATTTGTTTGACGCTACCCACACTTACCCGTTACAAGGCTCCATCGAAAATAGCCTCGGGGAGGGGGCGAATAATGACTAAGAATATTACTCTGTTATTGGGTTTGTTGGCATTAGCTCCAGTTGCGTCTTTTGCCGCAGAAAACACTGATTATTACAAAGCTGCTTCCGTGACCTTTACGGAAACTGTGCCTACAGCGGAAGAAATTGCCGCGAGTTATTTGGCTCCTACTCAACCACCAGCAACATTTTTGGACGATGCGGCTACGCTCGATTGGAACACTATGGTTTTGATCGGTGAGAAGCTCATTCAAATCATTCAAGCGGGTAAGCCTGTTGTGAATATCAAGCGCGATGCTGTAGCTGCCTTGCCCATGGGCGTAACCAATTGGCAAGATTTGGCGGGCTGGCAAGCTCCTGCCACGAAAGTTTACACCGTAAAAGTGACCAACTACTTGGGCATGGATGTGGTGGATATGCGTTTGAAGGTTTCGGCCATGTGGGGCGGAAACCGTGACGGTCGTGGCCAATACCTGGCGAACGTATTAGTTGTACCTAGCAATTTGAAGGTGTTGTGGGGCTGGAATTTGGATTTGTGGTCGGAGAACCGCGATCCAGTAAATTCCGGTACGCTTGAGGCGCCAAAGGCCGGTCTGGGCTTTGATATTCGCTACCGTGTGACCACCATGATTAACGAGTTAAACGGTACGCAAGACTACTTCGTGACTGGTGACGGAAATATCTTGGCCCTCTAAGTCCGAACTTCCTTGTAAGCATTTGAAATCTTTAAAGAAGATTTCCGTTAAAAATAGTCCAGTAACTGACGATAGGTAGGATATGAAGATCATATCCTACCTTTTTTTCTGCGCATTTTTCCTTTTAGCCTCGGCTCAGGCCAAGCAATTTGAGATCTTTGACGGCCAATTCTACAACGGCCTCTATTATCCCATGGTCGACATCATCGAGTGGGGTGAGGCTAATGGGGAACTTCCCCATATTGAGTTTCACATTCACTCCAAGGATAAACCCATCGACGTGAGTGTGGTTCCCGGTGACAAAAACGGAAAACCTGTGCTCTGGGTGATGTATGATTTGAAGTTCCGTGGCGAAAGAATTTGTCGCCATGTGCTGGCGCCCTCGCACTTCAAAGAAGGAATGAAACTCTTTACCTATCGCGACAACTCCGATTCGGATTACGACAATATCTATATTTCGTCTGAGCCCATGAAAGAAACTGCCGTAATAAAGAACTACACTATGCCAACCTACGAGCCCTGCACCGACGAGCTAGCTTCGAATAAACCCGACAACTCGCGCAAGCCCAGCTCACAAACGACACCAAATGCCGGTTCGCCAGTGGCTCCGTCTACTCCCGCCAAAGACGGAAAAAATATCGGAGTAGATTACGACAACAATGCGGTGCCATTTTCTTTCTAAGTTTCGCGCTTAGAGTAGGGAAACCTGTGATACTCTGGCTTCATGAAAAAGGTCACAGTTTATACTGCAAATAGTTGTCCCTACTGCGTCCGAGCTAAGGATCTTTTGCAGCGTCGCGGAATTCCGTTTGAAGAAATCAAAGTGGCTTGGGAAGACGAAGCAGCTTGGCAGCAAATGTATGAGCGATCAGGTCTAAAAACAGTGCCGCAAATTTTCGTAGAGGAAAAATGCTTGGGTGGGTATACGGATATCGCGGCCCTCGATCAAGCAGGTCAGCTGCTAAAAGCAGTGGAATAGTTTAGCCCTGTTGCTTCATCACTGACTCTACCTTTTCGGCGGCGGCTTGCTCCAAGTTTTTGGCAGCTTCTTTTTCAGTCAGCATAAATTGGAAAACTCTTTCGACCAATTCAGGCTGCACTTCTTGAACGGCTTTAGGATCATTCGCCAACTCGTAAATATAGTCAAAGGCCTCTTTTGGAGAAAGGTCGGTACCGGTTTGTTTGCCCGCGCACAAGCGATCAAATAAGTTCGCTAAATGAAGTAGCTGTGAGGTCTCCTCAATTTGGGCACCCTTGAGATGGTTGGGAAAACCAGATCCATCGTAATTCTCGTGATGCTCTTGGATCATGCGGAAAACGCGAGGATGAAATTCCGTGCCACTTTCTTTCAAAATTTCTACGCTGGCCGCCACGTGGGTTTCGTATTCTTTCCGTTCCTCGGCACTCCAATTAATTTCTTTTTTCGCTAACACGCCCTGTTTCACTTTCACCAAACCAATATCGTGAAAAATAGCTGCAACCGTTAGGTCCGCTAATAATTGTTCATCGGCAAATCCAATAGCCATACCAAACATTACGGCAACTGTACCAACGATTACACTGTGTTCGATTTCTTCTTGGGAAGTGCGGAGGGCCAAAATTTCGTCATAAATATTACTATTCTGGGCGGCCACACTCAAAATCTCGTCAGCAATTTCGCGACAACGTTTCAAGCCTTCGGCGCGAGCAGGTTCTCCTCGCGTGGTGATTTGATTAAGAGCACGGAGCATATCTTGGCTCACCGAAGAAAGTACTTTGGATTTTTCTTCCTTCGTCAACTCTTCGTCTTCAATCACGTCTCTAACTAGCTCCGCCTCTTCTGATTTCGGCACCACTACCGCGGCGGGTTCGGGAGCTTTTTCTTCAATTTGTTTTACGACCTCATTGATCCCTTGAATAGGTTTTCCAGAATGGTCTAAATATTCAGCGTAAGATTTAAAGGCTTCTTGAAAATTATTGGGAACCCATAATTCCAGATGCTGCTTTTCTAAGAAGGCCTGATACTTTTTCTGGCCGAGCGGATCCCCAGGCAAACGAATCGGTATAAAGCGATCATTACGTTTCAAAAATAGGTAAAGTGGAAAAGGCGCACCGTCGTCTGCCTTCAGACTTTGCAGTGGAACAGAAAACATTTTTGACTTATCCGCCTTCACGCTGCCTTCGCCTCATCTTTATCTTTGCTAACCAATACCGACCACAAAGAGGTTGCCACTTTATTTGCTGTTTCCTCTTCGGCCCCCGTAAAAAATTCGCGAGTGCCGGAAGGCTTCAAGAATAAGTATCCCAGAAAACTTCCTTCTTCACTACCCACCCCGAATTGTATCGGGCAGGCCAATCCGCTGGAAATGGGAATTTTCTGCCCAATACCGGTACCGTTTGCCGAAATTTCTACAGTGCCAGACTCCACTGGTCCTTTATCAAAGAAGACGTAGGCAGTGCAGTTTCCGAAGGCATCTTCTATGGCGCGCAGCACCCTTTGCGTAGACCGGGTTGGATCTTTCGTTGATCCGAATGCATTACTTACGGCTACATAAACTGAAAGGTAAGGGGATGTTAAACCAGGGGAGTCGGAATTCGCGGCTTTTGGCGGATTTGGTGACTTCGCCTCTTTCTCCTTCTTCTGTTTTCGTCTTTCTAAAAATTTTTCCAGAGCTGGAGACTCAGATTTGAGTTTTTCTTTGACCGTATCTAATCCTTCAGCGCTAACGGGGATCGCCGGCTTCACCTTTTCTATCGGTGGGGCCTCTTCTGTTAGTGAGCTCGCTTTAGCGGTAGATTCCTCTTCAGCAAAAGGATCTTCCATCTTCGCCTTTAATGCTGCCAATCGACTTTCTAGATCATTGCTTTCCTTAGAGCGATTGGTCTTTGCAGCGTTTTCCTCAGTGCTTGAAGGAGCGTCAGACTTTTTATCTTCTTTTTCGGAATCGAGAGAGGAGTTTTCCCCGTCAGTTTTCTGGATCTCATTAGCCTCTGCCTCAAGCTCTTTGGCTAGATCAGCTAGGTCTTTCTTTTTTTCCGACTTAGACTTTTCGTCAGAGTTCTTTTTTGAATCGAAATCAAGGTTAGAATCTTCGTCGTTCCCTAAGCCTTTTTTACCACGCTCTTTGAGTGAATCGACTGTCTCATCGGAGAATTCTGTGGTCTTTTGCTCGGCCGATTCTTTTTCGAGAGAGGCTAATAAGTCGGAAACATCCCGATTCCTTTCGCGCTTTTTTACGGAGATTTCTTCAGCGGAGTTTTCGTTAGATTCAGGTGAAGTTTTCTCCTCTGCCTCTTCATTGGGAGATTCTGTTGCTTCTTTGTTACTTTCTTTTGCTTTTTCTCGGCCCTCTTTTTCAAGAGACGCCATCATCTCCTTTATCTTTGTGGATTTTTCCTGAGATTCACTGCGGATTTCCTTTTCATTCTCCTGAAGCTCTTCGTGCGAATCGATATCATTACGCTCTTTTTTGTCTTTAACTTCTTCGCTGAAACTTTCCTGTTTGGCCTTAATGTCTTCTTGTTTTTTACTTTCAGAGGATACTTGAGCTTTCAATTGAAAGAGATAGTCGCGGATGTCTTTAGGAATATCGGCGGCTCGTTCGGCTGTGATTGGTAGTCGCTCTACGAAGCGCCACTGCTTAGTTTTATCGAGGAGTTCAGGAATTTTTTCCCCGCGATAAAAAATCAACGGGCACAGGTCATCGAGTTTCTGAAATCCCTTGTAACGTACTGTTGCGGCCAAAAATACATAATATTCGCCCGAATTTTCCCAAGCGCCGCCTAAAGGCTTTACGTCGGCCTCGGGAAGGTAGACGTATTTGTCTTCGACTTTTCGATCAGAGGTCGCGCGGTCTTTCGGGCCCTTGGGCTTTTTCTCTAGCTTTTCACTCTCCGCTTCTTCCTCTTCTTCCGTTTCGGAGTCGTAGGCGTTTAGTTTTCTGCTGTTTTTCTCACTTAAGGAACCTTTCTGGCCCCAAGCATCGTCGATAGTATCCTTACTTAGATCATGCTCTTTGTGTTCGATTTGTTCTTCCACAAAGTTATTGAGATTTTCTAGCTGTTCTTTAAGTTCTTTGACCTTATTCAACTTGGCCCGTTTGGCGAGCTCTCGTGGTGAAATATCTTTTTTGTCCAGCAAACCTAGTTCTTTACGCAGGGAGGCCTCCTCTTCCGGACTCATTTTCTCCGGAAGAGGTTTGTTCAAGACGGCTTGAATTTCCGCGAGAATTTCGCGCTTTTTGGCCTTCCGTTCCTCTGGTTTTATCGGTTTGGTAACTTCCTTTTTTAGGGTTTTTGTCGGATTTCTGAGTTGCCCCTTCAGGCCGTTGCGAGGTCCGTCTTCTTCAGACTCCGCTTCGGTTCCCATGCCACCGCTTAAAACTTCTGCTTCGCCTGGATTCGCTTCTTCCGCTTTTCCAAAAACAGTAGGGGATTCTTCTTCGATCTCTTCGTCTTTATTTAACGAGGCAGTGTCTACTTTTCGCTTTAAGCGTTCTAAGGCCTCTTTGGCTGCATCGGTGGCCGACTTTTTTTGCTTCTCCGGTTTTTCTGCTTGGACGCGATTGAGGATCCGTTCTTCTTTTTCTTCTGCTTGATTTTCTTTCTTTAGCGATACCACATTGTCAGAATCCGATTCCTCTTTTGCTGATGCGGTAATGGTTTCTGGCTTAGTTTTTTCCTTCTGTTCTCGTTTCTTTTTGAGAAAATCTAAGGGACTCTTTGGCTTCTCTTCGGCTTCTTCTTCTTTCGAGGTGCTAGATAGATTGGTCTCTTCTTCAACCTCCTCTTCTTGATTGCCATTAAGTTTTTCTTTAAGTCGGTTGAGACGTTCGTCGGCGCGATTGTCTGCTTTGGATTTGTCCTTTAATTGAATTTCTTCGGAATTCTCGGACCCTTTGCTTTCGGCTGAAAGTTTTCTGGCTTCCTCTTGCGAGTTTTTCTCTTTCTGCGCGTTAATCTTGCGAAGTGTCGATGCTTGATCAGCTTCTTTGGCTTGATCGGCGCGGACTTTCTTTTCGGAATCAGTTTTCGCCTTTTGCGAATCACGTTGTTGGACGGCAATGTCTTTTTGCTTTTTGACGTTTTCTTCCGCCTTGGGCGAATCTTCGGCCACGGCCACATCACCATTCTCATCGGTGGAAATTTTACTGGCTACTTTCTGGTCGCCTTTTTTGTAGCTGAGATCTGGCTTTTCGGAATTGAACTGCCATTTACCATTCTCTTCATTAAAGGTTGGTTTTTCCCCTTCATGAACCCAGCCTTCCGCCTTTCCAGGTGCAGCGGGCACATCTTTTTTCTCGTTGGGGAGCCAGCGCCAACTTGTCTTGGCGTCGCCCTTATCTTCGTGTTGAACCCAATCGCCACTCTCTGGCGGTGGACCCTCTAATTCGACAATCGTTTTCTTGCCAACTTTCTTGACACCAGAGCTTTTGAAGAGAAAGGTGTCTTCCTCTAGTTGTAGGGCTGGTTTCTTTTTGGCGCTAAAATCGGTAGTGGTTTGAGAATTGGCATCTTGTTTTTGCTCGGTCTTTTTAAAGACAATTTTCTCTTGGGAGGCCTTTTTCATCTCCTGTTGTTTGCGAATGGTTTCGACGGCTTTTAGCTGTAGGTTTGCTTTAAATTGAAGAGTTCGGGCTGGTACCGGTTCTTCGATAAAGTCCGTGACTCCCATGGAGGTGATCAACGTTCCTAGCTGGCGATTTTTTAATTTCGATACGAAGAGAGTCTTTACCAAACCGGACTTGATGGAGCTTTCCAGCTTTTTCAACATGTTTACGCGGACGGGGATGTCGGCGTTGTTGAGAGTGCAACTTACCAACATACACGGTTGATACTGCTTAACGAATTGGATTGCTTCTTCTGGACTAGCGAGACGGACGACTTCCGCCTGCTTTGCAGCTTCAACTTTTTTCAATAGTTCGTCTACACCTGGAGTACAGGGATCGAGAACTACGATTTTATTCAGTTCTTTTTCAGCCATTACCAATCCGCAAAATTAATTAGGCTACCTTTTTTCCTGCAGCTTGAAGCTGCTCGGTTAATTGGGTCACGCGTTTCGACAGTTCTTTATTTTGTCGTTTCTGCTCTTCCATCTGCTTTTCCAGCATTACGACTTTGGAATTATTTCCACCTTGGGTCTGGCGAAGTTTCGAATCCATCTCCTTCATGCGCTTGGTGGTTTCATCCTTGATTTGAACTGCTTTATCTACAACAGCGAGTAGCTCCTTCTCGCGATTTTGCGATTCCGACAGTTCTTCTTCTAATCGTTTGATGTTGGACTTCAAGCCTTCTAATTGGTTATCCTTAATTCCCGAGATGACTCCCATCTTCATCGGATCTTTTATCTCTTCGATCTCTTTATTGAGCTTGGTGATGAGTTCGTCTCGTTGTTTTAAAGTCGCCTCTAGACCGGCCACTTTACTCTCCCATAAGGATTCCGACTTTTCTTTGCCCATGCTTGCCGAACCACTAACAACAACTTTCGGTGTGGGCTGCAATACTTCACCTTGCACGAGGAAGTTACCATTGTCGGCATCCACAACTTTTTCGGCGGTTACAGTCGTGGTGGTCTCGGCTGAGTTCGCATCGGCGGCGATGGTGACTTGTTCAGAAAATTTCTTCTTGAAGCCACCCTTGATGATGCGTTTCTCCGCGGGATTGTTGCCTTTCATACTGCCGAAGCTTTGAAACGTGTAGTCTTTTACATTTTGTGAATCTTCCAGGGCTGTATCGACGTGGAAGGATAAACCTTCAATGGACAGCGGAGTCTTGGCGGCGAAAAAGCAGCCGGCGACAATTTCCACTTTTTTCGCTTGTTGCAAGTAGCGAAGTTCAAAAAAATCCATCGCTCCGCGTGGAACTTCGAGCAGCGCGTTTCTTCTTAGGTCCGGCCATTTCTCCGGCGGAAAATCAAAGCGAATGGAATAGGCAAAACATTTATCATCGGCTCCCACCTGCACATCCACTCGTTCACCAGTGCCATTTTCTCCTTGTTCGGGGAGAGCATGAATCCCAAGGAAGAGTAGGGAGTGTAATGCACCCCAAATTTCCACGGAACGGGCGGGCCCAATTTTTTCCCGGGCAAATCGATAGCAGGAATCTAAACGCTCGCCAACTTTCCCGGCATTGAAAAAGGTTTCGGTGAAGATCGTGTTGCCTTTGGCGATGGAATTTTTGATGCCAGTGGTGCGATCCTCGGCAGCTAGGAAGCTTAGTTGCTGCGCATATTGATTGGCTTGCTCTTGATCTTGAAAGAAGAGGCAAGTCAGCGAATAGCCGGCATCTAATAAGCCGAGTAGTATAGCGTTTTTGCGCATGGAGATCGGTGCCAACAAGGTTACTTGCGCTTCCTTGGCGATCGTCGGCAAAAGTTTAGCGACGGTGGTTAGGTCGTTCACCTCCGCGCCGGACCAGCTGGGTTGAAAAGTTTGGCCGTCTTCGGGTTTCAAAATGAGAATTTTCGTTGCCATTTGCTTCCTTCTCCTTGTAGAAACGAATCGGTAAAAACCTGTGAAATTTTGAGGGATTTGGGGGAAATAACTGTGGATTTAAAATGCCTGTCCTCGACCTTTGTACCGGCTAAAAAAATTGAAAACCAACGGCTAATGTTGGTTATGCATGGTTTGGGAGACAGCTACGAAGGCTACCGGTTTCTGCCAAAATTTCTCGATATACCTGAGCTGAATTATCTCATGGTAAATGCTCCGGACTCGTATTTTACCGGGTATTCGTGGTTCGATCTCTATGGTGATCGGGCCAAAGGAATTGAGCGTAGTAAGGGCTTGTTGTTTGAGGCCTTGGAAAAAATTCGCGAGGCAGGCTGGAAGTCGAAAGATATCGCATTGTTCGGCTTTTCTCAGGGTTGCCTGATGGCCATGGAAATTGCCTGTTTTTCACCTGAAGTTTTTGGCGCGGTGGTTGGGATCAGCGGATTCATTCACGGGGTAGAGCGGTTTCCGGAACAACTTTCTCCCCAAGCCAGAAAGCAGTCCATTTTGCTCACCCATGGCACGGAAGACCCACTTTTACCCTGGCAAGAAAGTCAGAAACAGGCTTACGCGCTAGCGGGAATGGGGATGAGAATCCAATGGAAGACGTATCCGAAGGAACACACCATCGATCCGTATCAAGAAGTGGAAGACATCCGCGCCTTCTTGCGCAAACACCTTTCCTTGTAAGATTTTTCCGTAGAGCGGGCGAGTGTCTGGTTTACGGAATGATTTGATCGGGCGTGAGTTCTATCACTTCTTTCCAACCCTTAACGGAATTTTTCGCGTCCTGAATGGCTTTAGGGTCACCCACCAGAATCACCCAGAGGTTTTCCGCATCATGGGCCCTCTGAATCGATTTTTTTAGGGAGGCCGTGGTGATTCCATCCACGTACTTTCGATAGTCGTTCACGGAAAGGAGAGGCGCTCCATCCAAATACTCATAAAGCCTGCCCGTAAGCTTGGCTCGTGAAGACGCGAATTGAAACGGATACGAATTTTTCATCGTGCTCTTGGCGAATTTTAACTCTTTCGCCGTGATTCCGCTTTTCACATAGTCGCGATAGAGGTCTAAGGTTTTTTTCAGTGTCTTTGCGGTGTGTTCGGCATGAGGGAAAGCATAAATGGCAAAAGCTCCACCGTGCCGCCGAGGAATTTCTAAAAATTGGTAAGTAGAGAATACGCCATAGGTCCAACCCTTCTTGGCACGCAGTTCTTGAAAGAGCCGTGAGCTCATATCACCGCCGAGAAGAAAGAGTCCGATCTCCAAAGCTTCCCGATCGACTCGCTGGGCTTCTATCCCAAAGTGACCAATAGCTATCTCAGTGGTTGCGGAGCCAGGGCGCGAAACCAACAACAAGCGTTTGCCCGGTGCTTTTGGCAGATTGATCGCGGAGTTGGGAGTCTTTCCGCCCGCAGGAATCGCCTGAAAATTCTTTTCTAGTATCGTGCGAATTTGGTTTTCTGGCAGCGCTGAATTCACCGCAACCACAATGTTTTCTCTTTTGATGTGAGTGCTGAGGAATTCTTGAATATCTTTTTTGGAAATATTTTGAATGGAAGTAATCGTGCCGGAGGCCGGAACCTCGAGACCTGTCTTTGCGAAGACGGCGCGGCGAAAGGCTCTTTTCACCAGAGTTCGATTATTGGCCTTTTCCTGTTGGAGAGCGGCCAGCACTTCCACCTTTAACGATTCAATTTCCGAATCCTCTAAGCGCGGTTGTAATACAGATTCCGCCAATATTTGCAGACTCTGCTCAAGCGTACCCTGAATACTGTCTAAGCTAAGAATCGTACGATTGCTGGCCGTATCAGCGCCAATGGATGCGCCTAACTTTTCAATTTCGGCGTCAAATTCTTTTCGTGTTTTCTTTTGTGTGCCCCGTAAGAGCGAGACAAACGACATCATGGCCAAACCCTCTTTTCCTTTGGGGTCGGAGAGGCTGCCAGTTCGAACGACAAAATCCAGGGAAGTTACCAAGGCCTTGGGGTCTCTTTCGAAAATAAAATTCTTTCCTGGGCCCTCGGAAACTAAGGAAAAGCTAGAATCACCTAAGCCA
>CAYZLH010000041.1:0-11759 GCA_964478795.1 uncultured Bdellovibrionales bacterium
ATCCCCGTAGACGGTGTTTCGGTGGCGAGCGAAAACGTGTGATGATTTTGGCAAAATTGCAGCAATGATTGAATTACGCCGTGCAGTCCATTGGCGGGAAATTCGGTGTTAGGACGAGCCAAATGCGCTTCCCAGGCCGGTAATTCTTCCGGTGCAACCCAACCCTTGGGTCCGAAGGTTAGAGCACCACCTTGATTGACGGGCAACAAATTGGCGGAAATCCCCAACCGATCGGCCACGGCACTCCACCAAGAGGCATCACCAAAAGAGAAAGTAGCGCCTAAAACGAAGCTTTGGCGCAGCTCCGGTGAAAAACGTCCACCCGCCTGTGGAAGTTTTTCCACGAGCTGAACAGACTTACCGGCTTTCAATAAAAGGGCTGCCGAAAGAAGACCAGAAACGCCGGCCCCAATAACGAGGGCATCGGGTTTTTCCATCAACTTAGATGTGTGAGCTTTCATTCTTAACGTATAACTTAATCCGGCTTCCCGGTCTTAAATTTTTTGCGCGATCGATGGCATTCCAGCGACGAATTTCCTCTATGCGCACAGCATAACGACGGGAAATTCCGTATAAGGTGTCACCCTTTTGCACCACGTGAGTAACGGCTTTATGACCGTTGGGTCCAGGTTTTACTACTCGGCGCGAAACAGTTTTTTCCGCACTAGCTACGGCCCGTCCGCGGTCTGGGATCACTAATTCGGTGCCAGGCTTTAGAGCGCGCACGGAACGGATTTCATTCATCGAAAGAATGGCTTCCACTGGCACTCCGTTGCGAGCAGCGATAGAGGAGAGATTGTCGCCACGTCTCACTACGTGCCGACGGAAATCAGCATAACGACCAATTTCTCCAGCGTCGATGGCGGCTAGCAAAGCCGGAGCGCTCTCTTTGGGCACACGAATCGTAAAGGGTCCCTTTTGCGGAGGCGTGCAACAACGGAGAAGCTCGGGGTTCAAATCGGCTAGCTGCTCACGGCTGATGTTGGAAACGCGAGCAATAGTACGCAAGTTTTCCGCCTTCGGAATTTTTACTTCTTCAAATTGCAAAAGGCTAGGGTCGGCCGGATATACTTGAAAGCCAAATTGTTCGGCATTTTTCCCAACGATCGCAGCGGCTAACATTTTCGGTACGTAATCTTTCGTTTCCCGCCGAAGCGCTTTGCGATCGCGGGCAATGGTCCAAAAATCACGAGTGTTCAAACGGGCGATGGCGCGACGAATTTTGCGCTCACCGGAGTTGTAGGCGGCGCAGGCCAATTGCCAATCTTCAAATTCTTCATAAAGACGCGTGAGGTATTGAATGGCCGCTTCGGTGCTTTTAATTGGATCTCGGCGTTCATCGCGCCACCAGCTAGACTCCAAGCCAAACAACCGACCGGTGGACTTAATGAACTGCCAAGGCCCCATGGCGCCGGCATGGGAGTGAGCCGCAGTGGAAAATCCACTTTCAATCATCGCCAAATAAATCAAATCTTGAGGAAGTCCCGCCTCTTTCAACCTTGGCAAGATGATCGGATCCATCTTTGCTTTCCGTTGCATATAAACAGCGAAGTGTCGCCGACCGGGACCCGTAAAATAGCGAACCCAGTCCTCCACTTCTTCGTTGTATTCCACGGGCAAATCGAAATCGCGATTTTGGATTTTCACGCCCAAAATTTCTTCGTCTAGGGAAGCATGGGAGCGTCCGCCTCCCCCGGCAACAGGAGAAGTGCTCGGATCCACGTTAAACAATCCGCCTTCGGCTTTCGTGTGAAAAAGGCCGCCTTCAGGCTGAATCCCGCCTTTTGACCCCGCGCAGCTACACAACAAAAACACCAGGCCAAAGGACCAAAGATGATACTTAATTTTCAAGCCCTTACCCCTTCAAAGTCTTATCGGAAACCTCATTGTATCGGGTAAGAAAAAGATCCGTCAAGGTTAGGGTTTTTTGCTGGGCTCCAAAATTGGATTGATTTGGAAGTTTTCCAAAATATTTGTGGTTTCCTGGAGTTGTTGAATAAGGGTTTCCGTGTAACGCAACTGGCGAACCGAACCAGTTTTGTCCACAAAGTACTGCTCGCCCATTAGTTCGCCGGCCGTGCCCTCAATGCTGATTTGGAAGGAATCGTCGCTGAATTCGATGGGATTAATGCGGATATTCCTCGCCCATTTCATTCGTGGCGTGAATTGAAAATTGGAAACGGTGTCGAGTTCTTCCCAGCGCCGGGCGTACCGCCCCTTCTCGCGCAAATGCACATGTTGAGCTAAGCGAGCAGCGTCAAGCCAAGCCAAAACATCTTGATTGGTCCATTCCGCGGGAAACTTTAAGGGTGGCTCTTTCGAGGCTAACGTGCGACCACCGTCGGCGTCGTCGGCGCTTTTCCCCATAATACGATTTTCTACTTTTTCGCGGATGCTCGCAAAGAGTGAGGATAATTCGCGCGCCTGAACCAACTCTCGACGCTCGCCTAAAACGGGAGCCTTGGTTCCGAGGGCGACAAACCCTTTACCCTCTTCCTTCTCCAGCTTCCAGTAGCGCGCATAAACTCCGTCGACAGAAGGTAGCGCCTGGCTACGCAAACGAAGTAAGCGATCAGCCTCTTCCTCCAGATAAGACTTGGCTGGGCTGGGCAAAATAAAATTTGCGCTTACGCGGTGACCTTCGTCGATAGTCACGCGATCACCATTTTCGATTCCAGTGGCCAACAAAAGGATTAGATTCGGTCGTGCATCGAGCACGGAAATTTCATAGAATTTATTTATATCAAAGTCTCTTGAGGCTGTTTGTCGATCAGGCACGGGCAGACGAGTGAGGTCGCGTGTGAATTTTCCATTAACTTCGGCGTAATATTTTTGGTAACGAACCATGCGATCGAGAGTCTCCAGCAACGCTCGGCGCATTTGCATTTGTTTCTCAATCCCAACCGAAATTTCGGTGAGTGATTTTCCCTGCGGGTGCGGAATCCACCAACTCAAGGAGATCACTAAACAAAAAATAGTTGCTAAATGAAAAAGACCGGAGATGGCTTTCCATCTTCGTATTTTTTCTCTAGCCGCGAACATTCTTTCCCTTCCTCTAGCCCGTATCTATTTAGCTGCAAAAGTGAGACCGAAACCTTTAAAAGTGTTAGACCTTTTTAGCTTTTCTAAGTTTCGGAATTTACGAAGGAAAAATGAGTACTTTGGCGGAAAAAACGCGAACGCGGTTGGCGTGGCAAAAATTTCCTGCCGATCTTTTAGACAGTGACCAACCCTTAAACACTTTTGCGCGGAAATCTTTATCTAGGGCAATGGGAAAAAGAAAACCCAGCCACTAGTTCACCTAGTCTGGCTGGGCCTATTGAAGGAACACAGAAGGAAAAATTACTTTCTCTTCGCTACTTTTTTTGAAGCTTTTTTCGTAGCTTTTTTCTTCGTGGCGCGAATCGGAGCGGCTTTTTTCGTGGTAGCGGCACGGATTGCGGAACGAATGCTGTTCGCGTCGATTTTTCCGGCTTTCGCTTTTTTCAAAAGATCGTTACCAATTTTTTCTAACTCTTTGCTTTGGGTCTTAATGAATGCGCGAACTACTTTCACTTCGCCAGGTAGATCAGCAGCTAATTTTTCAATTTGTTTGCGGCGCTGCTCAACAAATGCGATCACTTTTTTTGCGTCTTTCGAATTTTGTACTTTTTTGCGCAATACTTTTGCTTGTCCGTCGGCAAAGCGCTTTACTTCATTTACTAAAGATCCGGACTCGATCTTCTTTTTCAAAGTTTCTTCTAAGCGTCCCAACTTCTTGGCAACGTTTTTTACATCTAATTTCACACCGATTTTCATGACTAGGACTCCTTCAATTGAGGGTTCAATTCGACTCTCGTGGGAGATTTAACACACCACACCATTTTGCTCAAGCAAAAATCCCTCTTTTTTTGACTATTTAGCCGCATTTTTGGAAAGGAAAATTGGCCGCCGCGCTCGTTGACCCTCGATACCCTTTGCGATAGCGTGCTAGGCTCGCATTTTAACGGAAGAGGAAAGCCATGAGCCAACAAGCCATTACCTATGACGACGTATTACTGGTACCTAATTATAACAATTATGAATCTCGGCGCGATGTGGACATTTCCTCTACCGATCGCACAGGTAAGCTGACCCTTAAGCTACCAGTAATGACCGCTAATATGGACGCGGTGACAGAAAGTGGGATGGCCAATTTTATTGGGGACAGAGGCGGAATCGGCGTATTGCACCGGTTTCTATCAATCCAGGAAAATATCGACGAGTTCACAAAATGCCAACATAAGGTGTTTGTTTCGGTGGGTTGCTCTACCCAAGATCTAGAACGGGCCCAAGCCCTCCGTGATGCCGGCGCTGACTATTTTTGCATCGACGTGGCCCATGCCCATGGAAAATATGTGGGTCGCACATTGAAGAACTTGCGCGAAATGCTCCCCAACGCCTGCATCATGGCGGGTAATATTGCCACCTACGCGGGGGCCGATTATCTCTCCGCCTGTGGAGCGGATATTTTAAAGGTTGGAATTGGTGGCGGCTCAGTATGCACTACCCGAATCAAAACGGGTTTTGGCGTGCCAAATCTTACGGCCATTCAAGAGTGCGCGAAGGTCGATCGCTCCATCGTGGCCGATGGCGGGATTCGCGCCTCGGGCGATATAGTGAAGGCGTTAGCATTCGGCGCGGATTTCGTGATGATCGGCGGAATGCTGGCCGGCACTCGCCCTACTCCAGGCAAAATCATCGAAAAAAACGGGAAGAAATTTAAGCAGTATCGTGGAATGGCTAGCTTTGAGGCTCAGCAAGAGTTCATGGGCGGAGTACCCGAATGGAAGACGGCCGAGGGCGTGGCTGTGGACGTGCCCTATCGTGAGGACGAGGAATCTATTATCGCGGATATTATTGGTGGCCTGCGTTCTGGCCTAACCTACGGCGGCGCCGCCAGCATTCATGAATTACAACGGAAAATGAGTTATGTGCTGGTGACCCAAGCGGGACGCATCGAAAGCTTGGCTCACAAAGCCCTCTAACGCTACGTATAATTTTTACAAGGTTGCCGAATCTGAGGCTCGCTAAGTGATAGCGGGCCTCATTTTTTTTAACTCATAAATATCTGAAATTTAACGATAATCCACATTTCCGACCATTTTAGTCTACCCCTTTTTCTAGACGGGTGTATAAGACCCCTTCGACGGTCTTTGTCCCTAGCCGTCGGTCATAAAAGGAGCTGGGACCGGAGGATAGTAAGATGAAGATCTACAGCCTAACTCTAGCGGGGATTGCCCTCCTCGCCTTACCGATCGAAAGCGAGGCCGCCGATTCCACGGCCAAGAAAACAAAAACGGAATCGAAGCCCGCTAAAAAACTGGTGCTGAATACTTGTAAAGCCAAAGTCGTAGGCGACTACAAATTCGGCGAGGCCGGCATCGCCTGTACCGTAGAAACCTACGAAAACGAAGCAAACGCACTTTCGCGTTACCAGAATTACATCTTTGACGAGCGCAAATCCGAATCCGCGGAGCGCAAAGATTACGTTACTCATCTCTACAAACTCTTAAATGAATCTGCGCTCGGCTATTACAAACAGCGCAAACCCAAAGCCACGAAAGAGGAGTTAGCTACATTCCAACGAGGAATGTTAGCCCTAGCTCACCAAGAAAGTTTTTGGTCGCACTATCGAATTGCCCAAAAGGATAGTGACCTAAAAGTGATGAAAGGTGACCAAAACCACTCCTTTGGATTGGTGCAACTGCACTCCAAATGGCACCGTAAAATGGTAATTGAATCGAAAGCGTGGTCTCTCCCTGGGAACATCGCTTATGGAATGGATCTTTATTACCAAGCTTGGCAAAAGGCCGGCAAAGAGAAGTGCGTAAAAACTCTCGAAAACCGCGCTAGAGCCGCTTATTCAATTTACAACGCCGGCCCCAAAAAAGGCTGTCGTTGGAAAAATCCTAAGGGTGATAAATACGCCCACAATGACAAAAACTACTATAGCAAATTCAAAGGCCAGGAATGGAATAGCTATCTAGATAAGGGCAAACTCGCCCAGCTAGGCAGGCCGGCCTTGGTAAATTGTGTGCTCGATAACGGTGGAATTTGTAAATAGAGGTTAAAATGATCCAGAGAACAATCATTCTTAGTTTTTTAATCCTCGGCGTTGGACTTTATATACATTCCAATCTCGAAGAGGCATCTTCTCACCCTGAATTCTCCACCCGCAAGGTGGAGAATTCTCATTTTGAGAATTTTCAAAATACGCTGGCGAATCTGATGGGAAAAGAAGTTCAAACTCCGCGGGTCGCACCGAGCGCACCCAAATTGCCACTCTCGGCGGAAGAAGCAAAAATACGGTGGAAAAGTCTTCAGCACCTGAACCGTTGCTGGGGCGATCTCAACTGCGGAACCCAGTTTCCGGATTCTTATGCTAGTGAACGAAGTTTTTTTATCCGTGATTTAATGTTGAAAGAAATCGATTCGCTATTGAGCAAATCCTTCCAAGGCGAAGAGCAAGAGGCGCAGACCGCCCGGGCCGTGGAGCTCTTACTAAAGCTCCCCGACGATATGATTCGCGCCAAAGCCCTCGATTTAGCTAGTCAGTTGCCGCCCAATCCAAAGCTTGTGGATCTGATCAATGAGGAAATTGTTCCGGAGTTGATCGATGTGGACCTAACGGAAAAGGTGGCCAATGAATTTGCCCGTCAATTAAAAGCAAAAACTGGACAAGAAGAAAAGATCCTGCAGGCCATCGAAGAAATTATCTTGCGCGGAGGTGTTTTCGCCTCGAAAGAGATGGCTCGTCGGGCAACCCAATTGTTATCGGAACGGGATCTACCCCTCTTAAATTCCTGGATCGCCCAGCTACCGGAAGGAAGCGAGCGACGATTGTTGCTTTCGAAACGATAGAGTGCGCGCGAAGGACTAAATTCGATGCGTAAGGGGAATAATTCGCCCTGAACCAAAGGCCCGCTCCGAGACGCGCAGAATCGGTGGGGCCTGTTTTCTTTTGTATTCATTAAGCGAAATTTGCCGTTGAATCCAATCCAACGTTTTGCGTTCGACCTTGGGAAACTTTTTCTTTAACTCGGCGTAAACGTCATCGGCTGAAACTTCCTCTTCAAGAAAAAATCGTAAGGCAGTATCGAGAAGATCATAAGGCGGTAGAGTATCTTGATCCACCTGGTTAGGTCGCAGTTCCGCCGAAGGCGGTTTCGTAAAGGAACGCTCAGGAATGACTCCCTTTTCGGCATTGAGAAAACGGGCCAGCGAATATACCTCGTCTTTATAGAGATCACCGATTGGCGCCAATGCGCCACACATATCTCCATAAAGCGTGCTGTAACCCACGGCAAACTCACTTTTATTTCCGGTGGCCAACGCTAGCGCGCGAAATTTGTTGGAAAAAGCCATCACCATCACACCCCGCAGGCGTGACTGCACGTTTTCCTCTGTGGCGTCTTCCGCCAAATCGACAAAAAACGGCTTCAGCGTCAAGCTCGCCGTGGAATGCAGCATTTTGATCGGCACGTGCCGAAAAACAATCCCCAAATTTCTCGCCAGTATTTCCGCATCTTCCACGGAGTGAGAGCTTGAAAATTTCGAAGGCATGGCTAGGCCAATAACATTTTGAGGGCCCAAGGCATTGGCGGCCAATACTGCCACTAAGGCGGAGTCGATTCCTCCGGAAAGACCTAAAACTACTTTTTGAAAGCCATTTTTTTTAGCATAGCCGCGAATTCCCTCTTCTAACATTCGGGCCAGATCTTTTTCTTGGGCAAATTTTTCTTTTTGCTTCGCCCCTTCAAGCCAAGGTGCTTCGGTAGCGGACTCTTTTCCTTCGAGCCATTTCCCTTTTTCCACTACGAAGGCGTCGCCGTCGAATAGGAGGTCGTCTTGATTGCCAAATTGGTTCACGTAGTAAATTCGCACGCCGTGCTCCTGCGAGCTGGCAAGCAAAGTTTTTCTCCTTTCCGCTCGCTTTTGTAGCGAGTAAGGAGAGGCGGAGAGGTTAAAAATAATTTTTGCGCCACTTTCGGCGAGCACCGAGGTGGGATCCACGGAGTGAATCTTTCGGCCGCTTCTTTTTGCAGAAGCCCAACTATCTTCACAGATAACGATCCCCACTTTTTTGCCGCTCAAAGAAAGCGGACCACGGAAGGAATCAGAAAGTTCCTCCGCCGAGGCAAAGTAGCGACTTTCGTGAAATACATCGTAATAGGGAATCAACGTCTTCGCGCGAACTTCGCGCTTTTTGCCCTGAAAAACTACGGCGGCATTCAGATGTGGCTTAGGACTCACAGCTCGCCCAGATTCATTAGGTAAGGTCGTGCCCACGATTACGATGAGTTCTGGATATTTTTTCTGCAACCAATCGTGAAGCTCTTGCAACTGAGCTTCGGCCCGAGAGTTCCAATCTTGGCGATACAATAAATCTTTGGGGTGGTAGCCGACGAGGGATAGTTCGGGAAATAGGCAAAGTTCAGCTCCAGACTTTGCCGCCGCAGCAATTTTTTCCTGATGAATTTTTAGATTCCCGGCAAAATCGCCAATGATGGGGTCTACCGGGAGAAGAGCTACCTTCATGGAATCTCCAAAGGCCCCGAGAATTCCTCGAGGCTTTTCCCTTCGGAAGAATACTACTCTCTTCCGACGATTTCGTTTTTATCGAAGAAGTAGGCAAGCTCGCGTTGCGCGCTGGCCAAGGAATCACTGCCGTGAACGGCGTTCGCTTCGATGGAATCAGCAAAATCTTTACGAATCGTGCCAGCTGCAGCTTTGGCAGGATCAGTGGCACCCATGATTTCACGGTTGCGAGTCACGGCGCTTTCGCCACGAAGAGCCATCAACAAAATCGGGCCACTGGTCATAAAACGAATCAGGCTTTCGAAAAAGGGGCGATCTTTATGCTCGATGTAAAAACCTTCGGCCTTTTCACGGGACAAGCGAACCATTTTGGCTGCCACAACTTCCAATCCGTTATCCTCAAAACGGGTGAGGATTTTGCCAATCACATTCTTCTTTACGGCGTTTGGTTTTACGATGGAAAAAGTTGTCTCTAAAGCCATGAAATACTCCTAGTTTTCGAAATTTCCCCAAGAAAAAACTTGGTTTGTGTCTGGCTAGTTATGGCAAATGCAGAGGGGAATGACAAGGCATAAATCAGGCCCCCGGCCCCACTTTGGCGCACCTCCCCAAGATTACTCCCCTGGAAATTTTCCCCAAGGAATTCCCACTGTGATCAGGAACCGGCCGCCCCAGCCAAAAACTCTCGTTCAGAGCGCCGATCGGCGCCCCCGGACAAATTGACTTCCCAATCGCTGTTAGTATAGTGCCTGTGTTCCATTTTTAGGGCCTGGGGGAATTAGAGATATGTTTGAAATTCAAAACAAAATTAAAACGTCTCTGCGCATTCAATTTTATTTTTTCTGGCTTATGGAATTTTTCATCGGCTTTGGCTTTCTCGGTCGCTTCTTTGCCGCCAGAAAATCACAGATCAACGAAAAAATTGTGGCCTACCTCAAGACCCTTCCCAAGGGAAAACGGTTGGTCCCAGAGGTTTTTGAAAATATTACTCCCGAGCAATTTTTACGAGATGTCTTACCCCAAGGGCGCCCCGTAATTCTAAAAGGTTTAGCCCGCGATTGGCCCTGCTTTAAAAACTGGACTCCAGACTATTTTGCAGAAAAGTTTCGCGGTTATCCGATCACGATCACCAATTTGCATGCCGACCGAGGCGGAGAATTGGAAGATCTACCGATCGAAAAATATGTCGAAGAAATCAAAAACGGCGCAAACAAATATGCTCGATTTTCTAAGATCATGCATGATCATCCCGAACTAAAAAACGACTTTGATATGAAACAATTGATGAGCTACAAACGACCCCGAGACTTTTGGGTAGCCACGCAATTTTTTATGGGCCCACCATCGACCTTCACGCATATTCATTGTGCATTTATTAACAATCTTTTTGTGCAAGCATACGGTCTGAAAAAATGGTTAATCTTTACCCCCCACTACAATCCGCTCTTCATGCCACCAGTAGATCGCGCTCCGACCTTTCGTTCCGACTATCGATACGAGCGCGTGCCCAAAGACCCTTCGGTTTTCGACCACATGGATTATTATGAGTTTTTCGTCGAGCCAGGAGATGTACTCTACAATCCTCCCTTTCACTGGCACTATGTGACCAACCAAACCATGTCGATTTCGTTGTCATTCCGAATTCTCTCGGTATTCAGCGCCTTGCGTGCGTCGCCGGTGTTAGGGATGCTGACAGCGTTTGCCACAAATCCCCCAGCTCTTGGCGGTTTATACGGAACATGGCGCGCCAAAAACTTTATGAATTTTTATGCAAAAAAAGAACAGCAAGTGAAAGTCAATTCACCTGCCGAAACTAGCCCTTAATAGGATAGAGTCGATTGAGCAAAACAAAGAAGATAGTTTGTATTGGCGCCGGTCCCGCAGGCCTTACCGCAGCTCAATTGTTGTTAGAAAAAGGATTCGCCGTAACCGTTTTGGAGCAAGACCCGCAGCAGGTGGGCGGAATTTCTCGTACAGTCAATAAGGACAACTTTCTAATTGACGTTGGTGGACACCGATTTTTCACTAAGTCAAAAAAGGTAGAAGAGTTTTGGACTAGGACTCTAGGCGAAGACTTTTTACTGCGGCCAAGATCCTCGCGTATCTACTATAAGAGCAAATTTTTCCAATACCCACTACGTCCGGTTCAAGCCTTAATGCAACTCGGCTTTTGGGAAAGTGCAAAATGTCTTTTTTCGTTTCTTTATTGGCAAGTAAATCCTGTTCGGGAGCCAAAGTCTTTTGCCGATTGGACTAAAAACCGCTTTGGTGCGCGTCTATTTCAAATTTTCTTTGCCACATATACCGAAAAAGTGTGGGGCATGAAATGCGATGAGATATCCGCCGATTGGGCCGCTCAGAGAATCCAGGGCGTATCGCCAATCTCAGCCCTTTTCTCTTCGCTTAGAAAAAGCGTAAATGCCAAAACGAAAACCAAGTCCTTGGTTCAAACCTTTCATTACCCAAAATTAGGCCCTGGCATGATGTGGGAGGCTGTGGCCAAAAAAATCGGTTCGCTTGGTGGAAATCTGACTTTAGATGCCAAGGTTACGGGAATCACATTTGACTCGAACTCGGAAACATACTCCGTTGAGTACCGAAACTCAGCGGGAGAGAAAGCTTCAGTGACTTGCTCTGATATTGTATCTTCGATGCCAATTCGTAGCTTGTTGCGCATTCTTCCTGTGGAAGAGGAAATACGCGAAATCGGAGAGAAACTTCGCTACAGAGACTTTCTGATCGTAGCGTTGGTGCTCAAACAGAAAGAAGTTTTTTCCGACAATTGGATTTATATTCATGACCCAAATGTTCGCGTGGGACGTATTCAAAACTTTCGTGCAGCCTCTCCATTCATGGTGCCAGACTCTGACCATTACTGTTATGGCCTGGAATACTTCTGTAATGTTGCCGAAGATCTATGGCAAAAATCCGACGAAGACTTAGTGGCCATGGCAAAAAGAGAATTTCAGCAACTAGGTTTTGCCCAAGAGACGGAAGTCGCAAAGGGCTATGTGGTGCGACAGCCCAAGGCTTATCCCGTGTATGATCACCAGTATCAGCAGGTAGTTAATGACATTCGCAACTATCTGACCAAAAACTTTCAAAATCTTCACTTAGTCGGCCGCAATGGCATGCATAAGTATAACAATCAAGACCACTCAATGATGACCGCGCTTCTCGCCGCGCGGACCATCCTCGGC
>CAYZLH010000042.1:0-2573 GCA_964478795.1 uncultured Bdellovibrionales bacterium
GGACCAGGCTTATGGTCGCGCCCTGTGCTGCGGGCCTTTTACTCATATTCTTTTTGGAACAATCGAAATCGCGATTTCGTGGGTATAGATGCCCCATCTTATGCTGGCGCCAGCGCTGGGCAAGCAATGGGTGTGCAAACGGAGATTTGGTTTTAGTTCGCTTAACGGACAGGCGATTGATAAATCCGAGCCTCAAAGGGCTTGAGCTCCGCCGTGAGTAGATCTGGCATTCTGTAATTGCTGAGTACCAATTGCTCGACTGGGAACTTTTCCGTTACGCTCACAGTTTTTGTGGATAAGTTACAAATGACGAACCCCGTCCAGTTGGAAAATTTTCTCGAATAGGCAAAGATATTCGGATGTTCCCTTAGCTCAAGTTGAAATTTTCCCTGAATCCAACCGGAATGACTACCGCGAATTTGAATCATATCCCGGTAGAAGTTAAGGATAGAGTCGGGGTTTTTCCACTGTTCTTCCACATTGATTTGTGGATAGTTTTTATTGACGGCCAGCCAAGGTTTACCGCGGGAAAATCCGGCATTTTGTTCCGCGCTCCAGTGCATGGGTGTGCGGGCATTATCGCGAGAGGTCAGGCAAAGCTCTCGCAAAAGCTCCTGATCCGATTTTCCGAGCGCCTTTTGCTCACAAATCCAATTTTTCGCCGAAACGTCCTGAAAATCTGCCAAGGATGGAAAGGAAGAATTCGTCATTCCGATTTCTTGTCCTTGATAAATAAAGGGAGTGCCCTTCATGAGAAAATACATCGCGCCAAGAGCGGTGGCACTTTCCCGCCAATATCGGCCCTCATCGCCCCATTTGGAAACAGCCCGCACAATATCGTGGTTCTCGATGTACAACGCATTCCAGCCACCATTTTCCATGGCATTTTGCCAGCGGGAAAACACGTCTTTTAATTGCGTTAGGTTGATCTTTTGCTGCAAATCCCGATTCCACAAGCCGATGTGCTCAAATTGAAATAGCATGGAGAATTTTTTTGCCTTCTCACCCACCCAATCAAGCGCATCAGCGGAGCTCACACCATTGGCCTCACCTACGGTGACCACGTCATATTTGCGAAAGGTTTTTGCACACAATTCTTCAATGTATTTCTGAATGCCCGACACGTTCATGTGCATAGGAAAGGAAGGAACATACTTTTTTTGCTCAGGATTAGGAAGATCAGGAAAACCATCTTGTTTTTTGATGTGCGAAATTGCATCAATGCGAAATCCATCAATCCCTCGATCCAGCCACCAGCAAATCATCTTATAGATCGCCTCCCGCATTGGCGGGTTTTCCCAGTTGAGATCGGGCTGTTTTCTCGAGAACAAATGCAAATAGTATTCATTGGTAGCTGAATCTGGCTCCCACGCCGAACCACTAAAAATACTTTCCCAATTATTGGGTTCCGCCCCGTTCTTACCTTCGCGCCAGATATACCAATCTCGTTTGGCATTTAGTTTGGAGCTGCGGCTTTCGATAAACCACGGATGTTCATCGGACGTATGGTTAATCACCAAATCGATGATCACCTTTATTCCGCGCTGATGGGCCTCGCTCAGCAGCCGATCAAAATCCTCCATGGCACCAAATTCTTTTTGAATCGCCTGATAGTCGCTGATGTCGTAGCCGTTATCATCTTGCGGGCTCTGATAGATCGGGCAGATCCAAATCAAACCGATTCCCAATTTTTGCAAATAATCTAGACGAGAAATAATTCCGGGAAGATCCCCGATGCCATCGTCATTGGAATCTTGAAATGATCGCGGATAGATCTGATAGGCTACGGCTTCTTTCCACCACGGAGCTTTCTGCATGAAATTTCTTTATCCTATTTTGCCAGTGTTTTCTTGGGAAAATAGGAAATAGCAAAAAGAAAAATTTCCCGATAGAACAACCAGATCGCCTTAAAGAAGGCTACGACCATATTGTCTTTTTCAAAGTAATTGTCTTCAATGCCAGTCTGAATTTTGTGGATAGAGACATCTGGGGCTCGATAAGTACCAAAAAGCCTGTCCCATATCACAAAGAGTTCGCCAAAGTTGGTGTGAGTTGACCCATCTATAGCATGATGCAAATAGTGAAAGCGAGGAGTCACGAGAACATATCGCCCCAACCAGCCTAAACCCGTATCGATTCTTCCATGTTGAAAAAATCCGATCACGCTACTAAACACCAAGAAGTAAATAGAATCGTAAATGCTGATCTGAAAAACTATGGCTAGAGGCAGACCAGCTATTACGGACGAAAAGAAATTCTGCAGTGGATGAGATCGCAAATTGGAGACGGCAGTCATATTGACAGAAGAATGATGGAAACTATGAGCTATCCACCAAATTGAATGCGAATGAAAAAAACGGTGACGCCAATAGCTTAGAAAGTCATAAGAAATAATTGCAAGAATGAGTCTCACAGAATAGGGAATGGCCTCGACGACTGGAATTTTTAAGGAATTTACGGCCGCGTAGACCGTCACGGGCAACCCCAAGAAAAGCCAGTTGTTTAAGATATATCCTATACTACTTAAAGCAATCACCAACGATGCCAAATCCCAAATTCCTGTACGAGTAAAA
>CAYZLH010000042.1:2583-6422 GCA_964478795.1 uncultured Bdellovibrionales bacterium
ATAATCAATTCGGTGCCGACTGATAAGTAAATACAAAAACTCGAAAACAAGATAGCCACCTAGGACCGCCAACATCTTCCAATTAAACCAAAAAGGAGTGGTCAATATTGATTCCAACCAACGATCTAACAAAATGCCCCCTTATTTTCCCATCAACTACATTTTGATAAGTTTACCCCAAAATTTGCTGCGAAAATAGCTAACACCTATTTCGAGCACTTTGGGCAACTCAACAGATCAAACAACAAAGTTTCACTCCATGAACCTGACGTTTACCCTTGGTCATCAGTAATGCCACACCAAGATTCGATCTAAGCTGATTCTTGAATGTAATTTTGAAAGATTATGCTCACTGCAATCATCATCGGGGAAACCAGTAGACCCTGGAAACTAACTTGAAAGAAAACATTTCTGGGATAGAATTGTCCCAAGGAGAACTACCATGAACCGATTACTACTATCTTTGATTTGCGTTTTTGCTTTTTTTGGATCTAACGCTTTTGCCAAGGGAGCCGAACAAATATCTTTTTCCGGGAAGGTAGATCTTGCCAAACAGGTAGTGGAGAAGGTTTCCAAGGCAGGGAGTAAGAATGGAACGCTATTTGTTTATATTAAGAAACTTGGCAACGAGGCTGGGCCTCCGGCGGCCGTGATTAAAATCGCAAACCCTAAATACCCACAAAATTTTCAGATTCTTCCAAGCAATACGATGATTCCCGCTAGCTCGATTGCACCGTTTGAGGGGAAGTACGTAATTTATGCTAGACACTCGCTATCAGGCGAGCCAATGAAAAAAGAAGGCTATATCGGAAAATTTACCAATGGCGAAAAGGGAATAGAAGCCGGACAAGAATTTCCCACTCTAATGATTGATGCTGATTACAGAGAAAAAAAGTAGGAAAACGATAGCCACCTCCATTTTTCCTGTTTCATTGCAGCTAGTATGGTCAAATATTTGCTTTTTGAAATCGAAGGGCCTGAGGTGGCACTTCTCGTCTTGCTGGCTAGTTACAATTGCGTAGCAAGAGACAGCACCAGGGGCACACCGACTGCGCACGACACATTCGTTGATTTACTAATTGTTTTGCTTCAAGTCTTTCGAGCGTATCCAACGAGGTCGCCGCAGCAGTTGAACAACAAATTGTACCGCCAATGAAATTTCCAGAGTTGTGGTTGAGGCGAAAACAGGAGTAGATAGTATCGCTGGTACCGTCAAGTCCGTTTCAAAAGGGGTACAGGAAAACACTACAGCTTCAAATCAGACACTTTCGGCATCTAAGCAGCTATCGCAGTTGGCAGAAAAACTCGGCGCGCTTCTGAAAGAGGTTGGATAATTGGAAATATACCTGCGGGGAACTTAGGCTAAGAAAAGCCACTTTCTGGTTCTCCCCAGGTAGATTCATATACAAATGGTAAACTTTATTCCTTTGCCAACGGGGATAAACCAGTGGACAAAACCTCATTGGCGGCGATAAGGCAAATTCGCCCCATCAAGGGCGTCATGAGCATCCGGGGATAGAAGTAAGTATTTTGCTGTAACTTTCGCTGCCAGCGTTCACTAATTTCCATTGCTCGCAAAAGAAAGAATCGGGCATCCCCGTCGTGGAGGGTGAATTGGAATTCGCTGACGCGTTTTCTTTTACCCGTCTGCCAATAGGCAAAATCGGAGGTTTTTGGCGCGCCAAACAAATACGTCTCAAACTCCCGGCGTCCGTCACAGTCTTGTCGAATCTCAGCAGCAACAAAAACGTGCTGAACCAACGGCGCCACCGGGCGATACAGTTTGAAAACGTTTATGGATAACGAACAATCGCGGCTAAGCGACTGTTTTAGATTCTCGTAGGAGGATGTGAGATCGTAGCCAAATTCTGCCTGGGCTATAGAAGCCTGACTCGAGGAAAAGAGAGCGACGAAAAAAAGGCCTATTCTCAGCATGGCGGTGGATTAATTAGCACGGCGCAGCACAAAATGCAAGAGATTGCTTGTTCGGCTGGTCAACTGCCGAAAAACTAAGGATAGTCTGTAAAATCTTTCGGGCCGGAAGGATTCCAGAAGTTCGGTGCGTTTGATTAATAAAGGAAAATACAATCTCAATTATTCCAACCAAGAAAAGAAGAACAACAAGATTTATTACAATCAATTTTCCTATTTTTAGGCTCATTTTTGCATCTTATTATCTTGGTAGAACGCAGCAAATATAAATCTTCAGGTCTAAGAATTAAGTGCAAGCTCAGTGAAAATCCAGGAGATTCAGCAACTCGCCTGACAAAGTAGATGCTTTGAATATAAGGAACTATCGTAGGCTCGACAAGCTATCTAATAGTTCTCGAGCAATCATTTCATTTCCTTCTGCTCGATAGTGCCCATCTGCCGGCTTAAAGGTAGGAGCTAAGCGGTCAGTATCGGTTAGGTCTATATATGAGATACCTCTTCCCATTAACTTCGTGGCAAAATTAAATCGATCAGACAGAATCACTACCAGAAACTTATTTCCTTTAAATTTTTTTTCGTATGCGCTCTTCGTTTCCAACATTAAATCTGCGGCAAAGTTCAGTTCAGGTTCGTCGATGGTAGAAAGCCAATAAATTTTATATATGGCGAAACCCAAAGTCTCCAATAGTTTGCTATTTCTTAAAATCCTCCTGATAAAAAAATCAGAAAATGGAAACACCTGAAAAAAATATCCAATAAAATTCCATTTATTTGAGTCGAATCGATAGATCGGCTGAGATAAATTAGAGTTCAATGCATGAATTTTAGGGCGCACGAGCCTGAAGACGTGGTAGTCATAGAATAAATAGACAGCTGTCCCAGATTCATTGGCAACTTGCTCAGCTAAATTTTCGGTATTAATAATGTGAAGTGCATTGGAAATCGTACCAGCAGAAACTCCATAGTTTACATACTCTGTTTTGGGATCTAGCCTAGCTAAATATGAGGGTATTGTTTCTTTGTCTGAAACCGATCTTCCAAAAGTTTGAGAACAGCCAAAAAACATCACGTGCTTAGAACTACTTTTTTCGTTGCTAGGAACCGTTTTCCTTCGACCATATTTGTCCGAGGTAATTTCGATATCGTAAAATAAAGTACTCCCACCTCTCAACGCTAACTGAAGACTCAATTTAGGATTCAAAAGACGGTTAGGTTTTCTTAGGTCGGAAAAATCAGAAATTTCTTCTGAAGAACTCAAGGTTCTCAAACTCCAATGTTCTTTGGGAGCACCTGAGACCTCCAAAAAATCTAGAATACGTAAACAAGACTCGGCGATAAAAAAAATAAAAATAAACAAAATCACGAGAAAAAGAAATTCTCTTTTTAAGAATTTTGTTTTTCGTAACATCGCCTTAAGGTCCCTTATGGTTTAGGATAATTGCAATTTTATGTCTGGGATTATTATCAATGACATTGCACTTTAGATAAGAGGCGGTAGCCCCAAATTCACCCAAAGAAGTTGAATTTCCAGAAAGCTCGGGCCGAAGACCCTCAGCGAGTCCATCTTGAAAAATCCGCCTTAACCAGGTCCGCCCCATTCGCTGCAAATAGGATCGCATCGCTGTAATCTGATTTCTATTATTTTGGATTTCACAAAAAAGATCCATTAAAACGACCCCTGTCTGTACGCATGATATCTTTGGTTTCACAAAGCTTTTAAAATGAAAATCTGAAACCACTCCCTTTTACTCTCGATTCATCATGCGGAATTGTTCCTTCATTTTTTTAGCAACGGCTTGCGCACCATCGGCCCGCCGAAATTGGGTTCCAATTGAGCTTGAAGGAGTTGGCGAAAAAATGCCTCTGGAGCATGATTGGCAACTGATATCGAAAGATAAATAGAAAAT
>CAYZLH010000042.1:6439-11391 GCA_964478795.1 uncultured Bdellovibrionales bacterium
AGCCCCCCACTCCTCAATAAAAAACGGAGTTTTCGTTACATGATGAAGCCTCAGTTTTACAAAGACAATAGCCAACTCAAACATTTTTTAAAAATGAATTTTTGTAATATTGAAAAAATTAATCTTCATGCCACTTTTTCAGTACATCACCCAATTGAAAAGATTTTTACTTGAGGTCCGTGAACACGAAATGGCCTCTAACTCCTCGGAGATCCCCCTAGTGAATCTCTATTCTATCTAAGTAAATTCACCTCTGTATATTACCTTCTATTTACGCCTGCCGAGCAAATCTAGCCGGATCGTGAAATTAATCGCCAGCCGTTAAGCAAGAGAAAAAGTCCAAGACTCAGGCTCAACTGACACACAACCCACAATCCGTCACACTAGAGTTGCTATGCGTGATTTTGCTGGGGTGATGAACGACAACTGCAATGTGGATTGTAAGAATCCCCGAGGCGAGCACGGAACTATCGACCTCAGTAAGATAGATTTTTATAAGTCTGTAAAAAGCGCAGATGACGTATCTTGAATTTCTCGCCGCCATTTTTGTGCGACGTAAATTCATAATCGACTCTTGGCACTTGTTCTTAAATATTCTCTCTAATCGAATTATTGGGTTGCAGTGAATACCAATATTTTCTTTAAATTCAAATTAGCGGCAAAATTAATTTCTCGAGTCGCGCAAATTTTTAGCTTCTAGATAGATTTGCGAGTAAAAAGTTGATTGGGAACAAAGACTCGATTGCGCGGGTTGTCTTCCATTGTCAAAATTCTTTGTTAAGATAGACGATCAATGGAAAATTATTTGCAAAGTATTCATCCAATTCTCTCTCAGTACGTAATTTTGCAGTGGATCGCCCGTTTCTTATTGGCCATCTGCCTAACTCTTCTCGTGCGAATATTGTTGCGCACAATTTCTTGTTATTTACGCCCCCTCGCGGAAAAGACGTCGTCGATCTGGGATGATGTTTTTGTTGATTTAATCGATGGATTTCGCGCCTTTGTGATTTTAATAGGTTTTTTCTTTCTACTTACTCTATCACTGGAAAAATCAGAGGTTGCTCACAAAAGTATCATTTTTTCTCTTGTGATCAGCACCGTTTGGCAGGTCGGCGTTTGGGGTTTGCACGTTCTCAAGGCCTGGCATCGTTCAATCTTTCGAAAAAGAATTGAGCAAGACCCCGCATCCTCTGCAGCCATTAGTTTATTTTATACTGGAATCCAGGTCATCTTCATCGCAACGCTTGTCTTGATCGGGCTAAGTAATTTAGGGATTGATATTACGGCTCTCATCGCCGGCCTAGGTGTAGGGGGGATTGCGGTGGCTTTAGCCGCGCAGAATATTCTTGGTGATCTTTTGGCTTCGCTTTCCATCGTCTTGGATAAGCCCTTTGTTGTTGGTGATTTCGTGGTGGCAGGCAAGGAAAAGGGGACCGTTGAACACATTGGGATCAAAACCACACGCTTGAGAAGTCTCTCCGGGGAAGAGTTGGTATTGTCGAACAAGGATCTTCTCGAAAGTAGAATACAAAATTTTAAACGCATGTGGGTACGGAGGGTGGTTCAGAATTTTGGTGTGGTCTATTCTACGAGTCCAGAACTCTTGGAAAAAATTCCGACTTGGGTGGAAGAAATTATTAAAAGAGAACCAAAGCTCCAGTTTGATCGTTGCCACTTTTGTGCCTATGGCAACAGTTCGCTGGATTTCGAACTTGTATTTTTCGTGTCCGATCCAGAATACAATGTATTTATGGACTTACAGCAGCGAGTGTTGTTGAGTATTTTCCGCAAATTTTTGGCGGAAAGGGTTGAGTTTGCTTTTCCCACGCAATCGCTTTACCTGGAAAAGGTCCCAAATTTTTCTCATTCTAACTCTGAACTTAGGCTTGATAGCTGATCGGACCTAGAGTTTTTTGAGTTTATGATTTCAAAAGCAAATGAACAAAGTATAAATAAAAAATATTACATATATCTTAGTTTCCGCATCGCGACTTGCGTGAGACCGCTTCGAACAGTAACCTATTAAAAACTTTAGATTCATTTTGGAGGGGGGATGAGTGCAATGTCAATTTCCGATGCCAGTGCCGAGTTAGCGGAAATTATCCATAATGGTCCATTTCCTATTCGCTTTCCCCCGAAAGGATTGCCGCAAAACGAAGAATGGTGTGAGGTAAAAATCAATGAAACTTGGCAACGAATTCGATTTCATGATTATCACGAAGTCTATGCAGTTCCCGGTTTATATGAAACTATTTTTTACCGAACGCTAAGATGCAATTCTCCAAATCGAATTTCGAATTTCCTCAACGACGTAAGTTTGGAGCTTGGGGCAGACATATCTTCCTATCGAGCGTTAGATTTGGGGGCTGGAAATGGAATGTCGGGAGAAGCATTACAGAATCTTGGCATCCGAAAAATCGTTGGCGTAGATGTATTGCCTGAGGCTGAAAAAGCCGCTCTTCGTGATCGACCGTGGGTATATGATCACTACTTTGTTTCTGATTTGACCAACCCTTCAGAAGAACATCACCAATTTCTAAAGAATTATAAATTTAATCTGCTTTGCACCGTTGCGGCTCTAGGTTTTGGGGATATCCCTCCGCTAGCGTTTTTTAATGCTTTTAATTTAGTACTAGATGGTGGTTTGATCGCTTTTAATATTCGCGATGAGTTTCTCAAGAAGACAGGGGGCAGCCCCTTTTCTCGACTTGTGAATTCCATGTTAGATAGGGAGATCATCGAACTCGAGCTTCTGAAGCGATATCAGCATCGTCTTAACACTAAGGGTGAGCCCATTTATTACGTGGGAATCGTGGCGAGAAAAATCAAAGGTATGGGCAAAGAAGTTTTGGCTTAATAAAATATTCACTCCAGTTTGACCTTTTCCAAATTTTCATTTGTCTGGCCGGATTCAGCAAGCGGCCAGCTTTTCTAAAAGCTCAAGATGGCTTGCTGGTGGTGGACTAAAAAAGGGTTTTTCATTTGGCGAAACCGATGAACTCAGTCTGAATACTGTCAGTAACCGCGTGGAGATGGGCGACGTTTGGGCCACCATATTTCACCTCATGGGCGCAGATCACCGACAGGCGAAAATGGAGATAGGTGGAAAAAATTAGCCTTACTCGCCATTATCATCGGGTGATCCACGAAATTATCGCGTAATTAATTAAAGTTCTCCTGCGGGAAGGGAATCGCAGAGATTGACGAAACAAACGCTGCTTTCATGGCGAATTGGCTCCATTTCCATAAAATTCAACTCAGGTTCTACTAAATCTTCTCATTTTGAGGAGGATTTCTCCTAAACTCCTTTCAGGATGGCCAACCATTCAATGTGGTGGAAAACGATCCAATGACCCCGAGAAGAATTTCCGTTGACCGAACTGCGGTTCGAGTGATTAGCGCCACTCTGAAACAATTTCAGTAAAATGGAGTTACCCGTTCATTCTCGGGCGAGAAAAATTTCTTTATCTAGCTGTTTCTCACTGTTGGCAACTATGCAGGTAACTGCTGCATCGCCGGTTACATTGACTACCGTTCGCGTCATATCCAACAAACGATCCACACCAATGATTAGGCCAATTCCTTCCACGGGCAAATTCACCTGTCGTAAAACCATAGCCAACGTAATCAATCCCACTCCTGGCACGCCGGCAGTACCGATCGAAGCGATCGTGGCTGTGCCAATAACCATTAAAAACTCTGAGAGTCCGAGTTGAACTCCATAGGCCTGCGCGATGAATACAGTGGCCACCCCTTGCATAATCGCCGTGCCGTCCATATTTACAGTGGCCCCCAAGGGCAATGTAAAGGAAGCTACAGAATTTTTTACGCCAAGCTGATTTTCTGTGACCTCCAGATTGATGGGAAGGGTGGCGTTGCTACTCGAAGTGCTGAATCCGAACACCATGACCTCACGAAATTTACGAAAAAACACCAACGGATTCAGGCGACCAAGAAGTCCCAACAATCCGCCGTATACTAGAAACATCTGGATTGCTAAAACGATCAGAACAGTGAAAAAATATTTTGATAATGGCAAAATTGCTTCATACCCTTGCTGCGCAAACACCACGGCGATCAGACAAAACACTCCGATCGGAGCCAACATCATAACCAAAGTGACAGCTTTCATGATTACCTCATTGAAATCATTAAAAACTCCAAGAGTGCGTCTTCCAAAATCTCCCGACATGGCGATCGAAACCCCAAACACCAACGCCAAAACGATCACCTGAATCATATTGGCCTCGGCCATTGCTTTAATCGGATTGGTTGGCACAAAACCAATCAAAATATCCGAAAGACTCGGAGATTCCTTGGCCGCATAGACCACAGAGGCATCCAGCGCAAACCCTAGACCCGGATTTGTAATTAGCGAAATCACCAATGCAATCGAAATTGCCACCGCCGTTGTCATCAAATAAAGCGAAATCGTTTTTAATCCAATTCGACCCATACGCTTAATGTCATCTAGTGCTCCCACTCCACAAACCAGAGAAACAAATACAACCGGAACCACCAACATTTTCAGCGAAGCCAAAAAGATTTCTCCCCCAACCTTAAATGGACCTTGGATGAGAAAAGCGGTAATCGGTCCGTTGCCCCCAAGAGCATGGAGAATCACTCCCAATACAAGACCAAGGGCCAAGGCCACCAAGATACATGTCGTCAAGGTAAAGCCGAAGATTCGTAACTCTTGATTTTTCTTGTCCATGATTTCTCCTCTGCGATTATTGTTCAAATTTCGTCGAATCTGGAGCAACGAAGCATTTACCCAGTCGCGATCCAGAAATTATATTCGTTTGGATCCAGTGTTTAGATTTCGGCTTTCTTGAATTGTAGTCCGATATTTTCTCATGGGATAGAAAAATTAAATGCTGTTTGCACGGCGAAGTTCCGTAGCGAGGCAACCTACCAAAAATGTGTGACTGAAGGAGGCCCGCCCCAAAGGC
>CAYZLH010000043.1:0-11225 GCA_964478795.1 uncultured Bdellovibrionales bacterium
GAATTGGTTGCCATTCCTATATAGTAAGAAAGAAAGTGTTAAGACCCAACGCGTTTCGTGCGGCGTGCGGAAAACTAACGGTACCGTGTACGAAACCGTGTAAGTGTGCGGCACCCTTGAATAAAATTGAGAAAAATCTTTTGGTTTCAGTTGACACAAATACGCAGCTGCTTAAATCTGTTAGTGAAGTCACTCTTTTAGAGTGGTTCGCTGAAAATGTCTGGAAACTGTTTTCCTGGCATCTTCAGTCGGACTACAAAGAGAGAAAGAAAATCAAGTGCGAAAGAAATTTCGCACTTGAAGATCGAGTGGCCTCAAGTGTTAAGAAGTTTAACGTTAGTTAAGTTTGCAAAGCGGCCCGCAAGGGCGCGAAACCTAAACAGGAGTTCAGCAATGAAAAAACTAGTTGTATTGGCGGTTGCAAGTTTGGTTGCGACGTCTGCTAACGCCGCAGAAATGAAATGGTCCGGGGGTGCGGGCTGGCAATATTCTCACCTAAATAACAATGATAATCGTGGTTCTCAAGACGGTTCCGGTAAGGGTACCTCTGAACAAACCACCAAAACCCATGACATGACCGCCAACCTCGGCGTGACTGGTGGATGGGAAAACGTAGAGTGGGGTGTTGGTGTTCGTACGAACAATACCGCGAACAACCCTTATGTAACCTTGCAACAAAATGCTGATCGCGCGATTGGCTTTGAACAAGCTTGGTTCCGCTACGTAAGAGATTTCGGTTCCATGGATTTGGCTTTCACCATGGGTCGCCAAATGAACGTATTGGCTTACGACACCAACGTACAAGCGTTGTTTGACAACGATGTTCGCTGGGACGGAGCTGGTTGGAAATTTAACTTTGGTATGTTCGGTGTGAACGCTGCTCAGTACATCTTGGGCGCGAAGAGCGCTGGTACCAACGGTGCTTCTACCCAAGCTTATACGGATTCCACGGAAGCTGTGGCCACCACACAATCCAAGTTTAACTATGTGTTTGCTTTCCAGCCGCACATGACCTGGAAGTTCTCCGATGAAATCGAGACTTTCTTCTCTGTTGGTTACTACCTCTGGTCCACCAACGCAGAAGGAAACGGCACCAACGGAGGCGTGGCTGATTACAACGCTGGAACGAACAACGTTGCTGTGAATCCACAAACCTTCAACATGCACAACCCAAGACAGTGGCACTTCTACAACTCTTGGACTTTGCCTTACAACTTGAAGCTTTCTTTGGAATACTTCATGAACAAGGCTCAGCGCTACGAGCACAGAACCATCACTGGTTACCCTACTGGTACCAGCACCGAGCCAGATGCTGACAAGTCCTCTTTCAGCGCCGGCTTGACCTACGGTGGTTTGAAGAAAGCTCAAGATTTCACCGTTGGTTATGCTTATGTAACCAAAGGCTTGGCTTCTGGTATTAACCGTTTTGCTAACGAAGACGTTTTGGCTGACAACAAAGGCCATATCTTCAACGCAGGATACGCTTTGGCTGATAACTTCAACCTTGGCTTCAAATACCAAATGTTGAAAGAAAGAGCGAAGTTGAATCCTCTCACGGGCGTGGCTGTGACCAACAACCAAGAGATGGAATCCAACGTGTGGGAAATGACCGCAGGTGTAACGTTCTAAGAAAGTTGCGTTCAACTTCTTAACGCGCCTTTGCCAATACAAAGGTTACGGGGAGTGTCTCTTTAGGAGAAACTCCCCGTTTATTTTTTTTTTGTTCGGAAGTTTTTTCTTACTCCCATTATTGGCAATTTCTCTTTACTCTAAACGTGTAAACCAATTCGTGAGGAGTGTATGAAACAAAAGCTTTTAATCGCATTAGTGTTGTCTTTATTGAGTTCCCCCATGGCATTTGCCGAAAATAAATGGAATGGAGGAGTTGCTTGGCGCTACTTGATTCAGAAAAAAGACGACGGCCTAAATTCCCGGGATGCTTCCCAGAGAGATAACTCTAAACAGACCACAAAGACTCACCAAATTCGGGCTGATCTGAACACTTCGAGCACTGGAGAAGTTTGGGATTGGGGCTTCGGCGTACGAACCTATTCTTCCGCCACCAGCGAATGGCTAACTCTTCAGCAGAGTGCGGATCGTGCAGTTACCATTGAAAACGCCTATCTTCGTCCCCATTGGGAACTTGGTTCTTCACAAATCACCGTGACCTTAGGTCGAGCGAAAACTGTGATTTTAAACGATACCCTTACTCAAGTGTTGTTCGATAAAGACGTACGCTGGGATGGTTTGGGCTGGGCGTGGAAAATGGATAATTTCGGCCTCAATCTTACCCAATACGTTTTGGGCGCAAGAAATAGCGGCGCATCCAACGCCTCCACGTACTCCGAGACCGCCGCCACTGAGGCCGACGCGTCTCAACAAGGTGGATTTGCCATGCTCTATAGCTTTCAGCCGCACATCAAGTTCAAGGTAGCTGAAGAAGTAGAAGCAACCGTGGCCGTGGCCTATCACATGTGGAGCGGCGCCAGCGGAATGTATACCAACCAAGTGCACGGTGGAAATCGTAACTCCATGGCCGGCACAGCAGTGGGTAATACCACGGATGTGACCATGGACAATCCCCGTCAGTGGCATATCTATACGGATTGGACCCTTCCCTACAGCCTAAAATTCAGCGCGGAATACGTGCAAAACAAAGATGTGTTCTATGGCACTCCCACGGCGCCAACGGATAAAAAAGCCCAAACTGGAGCCCTCGGTCTCGCTTTGGCCTATGGCAAAGTGAAAAAGGCCAATGACTTCTCGGTTTCCTATGCCTACGTAAGAAAGGGAATTGCCTCCGTGGTGAACTCCTTTACGAATGGAAACATGAAGGCCGATAACATTGGTCATCTGATTGACGCCAAGTATGGTTTGGCTGATGGGTATTCGATCGGGGCCAAAGTAGAACTCTATAGTGAAAAGGCCCTATTGGCCGGAGACGGGGTAGCCGTTCCTGCACCTAATCAGAATCGCAAACAAACGGAAAATCGATACGAATTTGTGGCCGCAATGAGTTTTTAGTGGCGACACGATAAAGCTCTGGTAAATCATTCGTATCTGTTCAGGCATAGCTCAGTGGCAGAGCACCACCTTGACATGGTGGGGGTCACAGGTTCAATCCCTGTTGCCTGAACCAATTAAAACCCGCTTCTGGCGGGTTTTTGTTTTTTAGAACTGGAATCCGAGTCCAACGCCCGCACCGAAGCTATTCATGCGCTTGATGGTTGTGGTGCCTTTTGTGCTCACGTCGAGGAAATCGTAGTTCAAAGCCGGAGTGAGGATCAACCAATTTTTCAATTCCAAGTCAAGGCCCGCTTCGATACGCAGACCCACGCCGCTATAGTTGGTCACGGTAGGCGTCGCATTAGCCGTTCCTTTATAAGTCAGATCAAAACTATTAAATAAAATCCCGCCGCCAAGAAAGAGATTGAGTGCATAGAATCGAGCGGTTAGTGAGAGCTGCGTGCCTTCAATGGTTTCCGATTCAGTTTCCGTATTCGCTGTATTATCGAGGCTACTTTTATCAATTCCGAATGCTATTCCGAGTCCGTATTCTTTCTTTGTTGCCGCCTTAAATACGGTTTTCCCACCATATTCATTGCCGCCATAGGTCGCCTTTAAATTTTGGGCCACATTCAAGCGTGAAGCGTTGTAGCCATAACGGCCAAATAACTGCACATCGATATTGTCTTTTCCGTGGGCCTCAGCCAGTGGGAGCAACAGTAGTGCGACTACATAAAGCCACTTCATGGCAGCACCATCATTCTGTTTACTGTGTGTAGGTAATTGGAAGAATAAGTTGCTACTAAGTTACAGTTGGAGCTTAGTTCGACCACAGCCATATTGGTGTTGTCGAAAATGAGAAAGTTTCCATTAGCTCGTACGGTAAGAGCGGCGGGGTTCGGAATGTTCACGGCACTGGAATAGGTGCATTGCGTAGTGGCCAAAGTGGAATTGTAAACGCGCAAGGAATCTGTGGCGCCACTGTAAAGTACGGCGATTCTTCCCGTGGAATCCGCAATACAGTCGGTAACGTCATGTGCCGCACCCAAGGTAGGCGCAGGTGCGGTGGCACTTGCCGAGTATACTTGAGTGCCAGCATCATTGTTTACTCGCACGGTACGGGTTGTCGTGATGGAACACGAAAGAAACTGATTGCTACTGCTAAGTGCAGCAATACCGACGGTGGCCGTACCATGGGTGACCGGCCAACCTCCAGTAACGCGTGACACGGATAGACCGTCGTTACCGACAGCAAAGCGTTCGATGGTGGTGGTGCCCTCAGAAACGATGATATCTCCGCCGGAAAGTCGAGCGATACTTCGCATTGTGCCCGTAAGCGCGGCGTCGCTAATCAACTGAGATACGGCGCCGGTGTTGAGATTTACCTTCACCACTCGATCGGCACCTTCCACAGAAACGATAATATGATTGCTGTCAAACACCGCGATTCCCCAAGGAATATCGCCAGTTCCGGCCTGATATAGCGTGCGTACGTAATTGAAGTTGGGATCCATTAAAACGACGTTACGAAAAGTGGTGTTGGTAGCGACGATATAACCAGAAAGTGAAGTGGCGGCGCCAAGATTAGGATTGCCCGCAAGTTCGCCCTTGGGCGGAGCACAGGAATGCATGAGCGAAGCAGAAGGAAGCGATAGTGAAAGAATCGCTGCTAGAAAGAAAACTTTTTTCACTCGAAATCTCATTCCCTGATTCCTAATTCCTTGGGATGGCATCCATTGCCTCCCTAGCTTCTTTTCGGCATGAGGGAGAAATAATTAAGGAATTGTGCAAAAAATCGACATTTTTACCGTGTAAAAACAATCTAAACTGTTTTTGTGCAATATTTTGCATACAATTTTCTCTGGTATGAATATCAACGATATGGACGGGATAGCCCTTCTACCAGTCTACAGCAAAACGCTAATTGCTCTGGAATATAACCTCCGTAAGAAACTGCTTGCGGAGTTTTTCCAGCGATTTCCAGTTTCGGTGATGGGAAAAGAGCAAGCGCGGCTTTTCCCCTTCTTTTTGGCGGAAAAAAAATGGCCGGGGCATCTGGGTTTTGTGCCCGATCTATCGGCTTTGGAATGGTCGCTATTTTTGGCCAAACATGCGCCACAGATTCCCACCCAGGGATTTGAGCGAGTGGTGACGGCCTCAGAGCCGCAGTGGTTTCATGCGAATTTTCGCTTTGATCCAGCCCATGCCGTAATGACTTCGGATTGGCCCCTGGATGAAATCTGGCAGGAGCCCAAGGCCCTACACGCCAGGAACCCCGGCAAATTTCTTTTATTTCGCGATCGGGACCGGCCAGCCGTGAGGCGCTTAGATCGAAATGAAGCCAATTTAATTGAAGCATTGAATTTAGGGGTGCCTTTAGGGGTGGTTTTAGACCGTCCGGGGGGGCCCGAATTTGATGCTTTCCTCTTCCATGACTGGATCCAGAGCGGCCTATTGCGCGAAATTCACTGGGCCGATTTACAGTGAACTTTCAGGCAGCTGTCTAAGGTTTAAACACTCTCCATACTGTCTTTTCTAGCTAAACCGAGTTTAGGCGCCAAAACCCATTGGCACGATCCCTGCTCTAAGGGGCCCGACTGAAAACTGGTTAGGAGACTTTTATGAAGATTTTGCCATATTCCACACTGTTGCTCGTGATTCTCTTTGCTGCTTCCTGTGGAAAAAAAGACGCTGATTCTGAGGTAGTACCCCCACAAGCGGTAGCCCCTCTGCCACCTCAACAACCAATACCCAATCCTCCCCCCACCAATGGTAATGATATTCAAACATGGTGTTGGCACCAGGGCGGAACCTTCCAAAATGGTATTTGTAAAATTCAAGACAGTCAGGCCCTTTCTTGGAACTGGTTGATTGGTTACAACGCCTCTAATACCTTTGTTTATGCGAATGATATCGTATCCGTTGAATCTGATGGTTCACCAAGAATTCTGGTGGGTAATGTGGATCACGGTCGTAATGGTACATTCGTAGCTAGATCTTCTGGAATCTTGGCTTTCAATGGCTCCGGGTTTGATAGCTATCGCATCCGCAATATTCGGATTACCCGTTGTTACTCTTCTATTGGCAGCGTGGCTTGTCCGTAAAGTCACGAGTGACCAAAATAAAAAAGGCAGCCTTTTAGGCTGCCTTTTTTTGTTCCCGTAAGATTTCCAGGGATTTAATTTCCAGTTTGCGAAACTCTTTCTTGTTTACGCCCACCGACAAGACACGGCTTAACTTTTTAGATGCATATTGATCTTGTGCAGCAGCAGTGATCGTCAGACGAAACTCATTACTTAATGAATCATCTACTTGGATATTAGAGCCAACCAACAAAATTTCAGACTTGCTGAGATCGCGTGCGTACTGCAGGCAATGTAGATCTTCGGCATCAACTTCGATGGACTTCTTTTTTGTGCCATACTGAGCGTGAAAGCGGATGTGAGTTTCGCCAAAGGCCATCTGAAAGTCACAATGGCCCAACATCGTAAAGCAAGGCTTAGCTATTATGGTCTGAACTGCTCGTTCCAAGAAAATCGCCAAAAGCATGGTCGATTTTTCTGCTCCAAGCATTTGCAAGTAAGGAGTTTGAAATTGAGTCGGCGAGAGAACCCAAAAATCCTGTTTGGTTTCTTTCGGCACAAATTCAAATGTAGTGGCGATAGATTGCCAATAAATGGCGAGTTCCTTGTGGAAGTCTTTAAAAGCTCTATCCATTACGGGAGACCGCAGCACATGGTCAGGCTTCACGATCTTCATGCCAAGTAGAAAACGTTTTTCTTCTTCGTCCTGATAATTTAAGTAACCCCAAGTATCGAGATGGTCTACGGCTAATGCGTTCGACTCCCTAGCCAGTGCCAACAAGCGCTCACATTTCTCCTCGGCTACTTGTTGAGAGATACAGGAGAGAATTTCGAGCTCCATCTCCTTCAAGAAAAATTCTAAGACGGCGACTTCAATGGCGGGAATCCGCTCGCCTTCGTCGGCCATCATGCATAGCACTGCCTCGACTCGCGCATTCTGTTGAAAGGGAAAGGCTAAACTACTATGTTTCATTCCTTGCTGAAGTAAATCTTTTTCCATTTCTTCCGCCACCGGGGCATATAACATATGCCCTTCACGGCAAACGCGTTTAAGAAAAGGACCGAGTTTTCTGGCCTGCGTTTGTTGAGTTAGTGGAATCGCATCGGGCCCCGCCGAGGCTAACAGTAAGCCTTTGCCTTGATGAATCGAAAGTACCGAAACCCGAGCGGCACCGAATTCATCTTCCAAAAACTCACAAATACCGAACAGTCGGGCAATACCAGTGCTCCGCTCAGAGAGAACTACTTTACACTCATGCGCTAGTTCCTTGGCCCGAACTTTTGCTTGCTCATAGCGGTTCGTGCGCCAAAGATTAGAGAGGAAGAAAAGGACTGAAGCGGAGTAAAATATTCCTTCGGAAAGATTTGGAGCGATCAAGCCAACAGCTGATGAAACAAAACTACCCACTAAAAATGTTATCAAACAAAGGTGAAAGAATAATGGGCTTTTTGCCGACCGTTTAAGAATTCTTCGCCACTCCAATTTTTTGGTGGCCAATATGGTCAGCATAAAGGCGGCAATTTTTACCGGAGCAACTGCTATTTCTGGCGACACCGAAATCGGAGGTAGCAGCAGAAAAAGTGAAATTAAAAGTGAGGCATCTAATATCTGCAAAAGAGAGTAGGGAAGCGGATGTGAGATGAATCTGTCGGTACACGACCGATTGAAGAAGCGCGCATGAAAGATCAGCGAACCGGCTGCCCATACCGCCACGGCCATACTCAAATTCAACGAAAAATAATGCAGATTAGCTGTCCAGATACTTGGGACTCCGGCGTGAGTCCACTCGGAGCGTAACAAAAAGTAGAGTACTAAAGATCCGAAGCAGAATCGAAGCTCATCGAGCGGATAAATCCAGCCATCAATCGTTTGGCGGCTTAGGCGGCGTAGTAGATACAAGCTAAAATAAATAAGCGCCGCAAATAATAAAGTTTTCAATAAGATTGGTGCGTAAACTTTTCTTAGCGAGAATGTTTCATCGATGACGCGAACCTTTGACGGTGGACGTCCGGAACTGGGAAAGTAGCTGTTGGTAGTCAGTAAGAGATCGATATTCTCTTTACCCGCCAAAGGTTGCAACGAATACACCCGCGGAAATTGACTGGCGGAATAGGGATAACGGAGCAAGTATCCCGTCTCTCCAAGAATCCAATTTTCAAATTTTAACTGATCAGAATCTTGGGCATAGGGCAGAAAGAGTTTTTCACCAGAGTTTATTTTTCCGCCAATTCGAATTCGGCATTCATTTCCGGAGGGCATTCTGGGTTCACACTGCATGGATTCCACGTAGCCGGCGTGAACAGCGGTTAAAGGGAGCATGGTAAATAAGCAAAGGAATCCTAGTTTAAGCAGCATGAGAGGTTCCCCTCCAAATGCGCTCAAAGGTTTTTTCTACAGCGGCGCGAATTTCGGTGCGCAGCCGGAACGGGAGTTGGGCGGTAATATTTTTGAGTTCTTCTCTGGCCAAATTTGGCTGATCCATTAGCCTGAAAAGACTAATGGCGAGATTGCTAATTGTTTCTGGGAGATTCTTTGGCGAGGATTTGCCATCCACTGCTTCAAGACTTTTATGGAGCGATTGGATGTGTTCATCGGGAGCAAACTGTAATTGTAAGCACAACGAATGAGCGATATTAACTGCGGGCGGAATGTGATTCGTCACCTGCGGGCGAATCTTTTCGCAAAACTCGTTTAGAAGACTGATTCTTTGCAGTTCAAAAAAGGTAGCAACTCTGAATTTAAATTCTTCGGCTGTTTCCGAATTGGTTAATAGAAACTGCCCAAAAAATGGCTCCAGAAAGCTGCGCACATCCTGGGCTGAAACGAGAAAAATAATTCTACTTCGGTAGACGCCTAGCGAATCTAACTTTTGCAGAATTTCCTTCGTTTCTTGCTGGTCTAGATTTGGTGCGATGAGAAAAAAGTCGGAAATAGAGTCAAACTCTAACTGCCGAATGGTGAATGGGATTGCATGATGAAAAGCTTCAGGTGCTGTGCCGAAGATTCCGAGCGAAACTTTTCGTAATGGATCGAAATTGCTTTCCACGCTTACTCCCTTAGAAATATCGGCTATTCAGCTCAGAAGATGTAGGATTTCCTTGAGGATTTGCAGCGAAAGTGACGGGAGATACACTTGTTCGGCTTGGTGAGTGAAGTTCTATCATTTTAACCACTTACGTGTGTGAAGTTGGAGATTAAAAGCTGATCAGGGTGGAAAAGATCCACAGGATGCCCTGGCGGTCAATCTGAAAGGGTTTCGTTGGCTTCCAGTTTAGGTAGTCTAGTTTTTCAAAAAATGTCGACGGTACCTTCTGTTTGGCCAGAATATACGTATAGATCTTGTAGTGCTCTTCGGGGTTAGTGCGCCCTAAGGACGCTGCTTTGTCGGCGATAAAGGTTTGAAAGAACGGATAGGCCCGCTGAGCTTCCGCATTTTCGAAAACGCCGTTTTCATTCTTGTCAAAGCGGTAAAAAAGTAACTCAATATAGTACATCGTCAATAAAATCGAGCGAGTGTCATCTTCAGTGTAGGGGGTATTCACTTTGTTTTTACGAAGGAATTGATCGAGATCGGCAATAACTTCAATGCGATCGGCGACCGAAAGCTGAGCTAAAGCAGCACCCATCAACGGTGTGCCGCGCAAGGAACGACTAATTCTTTCGGCCATTTCCTCTCGATAACAGTTTGCTTGGATTCTTTCCGAACGAGTGCGGCAGTATTTTTGAATCGCATCGTGTAGCTGGGGGGCTTCGCTTACTACCGAGAATAACAGGCTTTCCAATTCGATAGCCTTTAAGGGATTTAAACTTTGGTAACGATCGGAGCTCGGTAGGAATAGGCTCGCCTCAAAAAGTCGACTGGAAAGACCGTTGGCAAAACTATTCATATTAATGTCTAACAGCTGAAAAATCGGTGCCAACTCACTGAGCATCAGACGGATTTGTTTTTCCGAAATTGTATTCTTTTTGCTGTTACCATAGGCGCGAATGGCTAATTTGTTGGCGGTATTGTACGCGAACATTTTTAGCAAATGGCTTTGTGATTGCGGAATATCACCAGGACCTTTAATTATGACAATTTTTTCACCCACCGGATGAACAATCGAAACATTCTGCAATAGAAACTTGAGATCGGCGTAAAGCACCTTGTGGATATTCGTCGAGAAAAGAGAGAATTTATCGCCTTGTGATTCTAAACGGGCGACGGCTTTTTTACGGGTTAATGTTTTTTTCGACAACGTAAGGTCGGCTGGATCATGGTCAAAAATAGCTGATATGGTACGTAAACCTTCAATACAATAAGTATAGAGGGTGCGAAACTCGGCAATATTTTGCAGACTAATTTCCAGAGGATTTTTGGCTTTGGGATCGGGCAAAAATCGCTTTAGTACAATGGCGAGAATGGTTTTAATCTGTTCGGGTTTTTCTGAAACCAGTCCTCGCTTATGAGCCTCATGAATGATGTCATTCACCTCGTCGGCGGTAATTTTGGCCTCGGACCTTCTCTTCAGGGCGTTTTCTAAGATTGGCATTGCCTCGTCCATAAGCAAGACAAAGCGATAGAGGTTTTCTCCTTTGAGTTCGGGCATGGCATTGGAGAAATAGAGATGGAAGCGAAGGTACAGGGAGTACACTTTTGGCCCGATCTGCGCTAGTAACTTCCACTCATCCTTTTTCACTCCATCTGTATATGGAGATACGGTTAGCGATTTAATTCTTTTCATTAAAGGGATATGGTCTCTAAGTTCTTTAGACCAATCCGCTGAGCTTCCACTTTGCTGACTATAAATTTCCAACTGCAAAAGTAGGTTTTCGAATCGCGTAAAAGAATAGTCGCCAAGTCCATTTTCCAACGCGAGAGTAAGGATATTTCCGGTTTCTTCCACCGCGGTCATTACCTCGTCAATCTGATTTACGGTATTGGCCCGGGCCAATATCTTCGCTGGCGTGAGCGGCATATGCGGCGAAATCTTTTTGGCGGCGCGGGCAAAATGCGAAAACAGATTTTGAATCTGTTGAATTTCCGTGCGACTCAATTTGTCAGCATTTCCACCAAATAAGGAAACTTTTACCAGCATCAATTCTCGTAAGAGCTCCGGCTGAATTTTGGCATTTTTGAGGAAATACCTTCCAAT
>CAYZLH010000044.1:0-8606 GCA_964478795.1 uncultured Bdellovibrionales bacterium
GGGTTAAGCCATCGATAAAATATCCAGCCTTGCCGGGATTCTCTCCGGCCTGCCAGATCAATTGTCCTGGATCGCGGAAGAGCGGCTGAATCACCGCCGCCGCCGTGCGCGTGAGCAATACAATGGGATCAAAGCCCATGAGCGGACTCACCCCGCCCAACAACGCAAATATTAAAATGGCTGCGAGCAAATAGTATTTAAAACGAAACCAAGAGGGCGACGGACCTTCAAACTTGATGCGCATTCGCCGCAAGATCCAGCCATAGGCATCGAAGATGGCGCCGAGCGGGCACACCCAACCGCAAAATACGCGGCCCAGGAGCAAGGTAATCAGCAGCGTGATAAAACCCAGAAAGGTAATCGTCACGCCCATGCGGAGACCACCAGAAACTACCGTGGCTACTAAGGGATCAATTCGGAGAAAGAGGGAAACTGGAACGTGCTGGGCGATCCAGGATTCCATGGGGTGTTTGGTGGCGAGGATCAAAGCGACCCACAAAGAAAACACCAGCGTTTGTACAACGATGCGAATTCTCCTTGTGGGAAAGCCAAACACTTAGATTTGCCCCTTTAATTCTTTGGCGCCTTTAAGCGATTTTTTTGCGGCATCGATCGCTAGCTTAGAAGTGCCGGTGGCTTTCGCTACAGTTTTAATATCTTTATCGAGCGAATCGGCATTCGCTTTCCCTTGGAATTGGCTTAAGAAGGAAACTTCCTTAGTGGGAAAGGCGTGCGGGCAGCTCATCTCCACCGGACGAATCTCAGTGATGGCGCCTTTTTTCGCGTCTACGCCCACAATCCAAGTGTGCGTACAGTTGGGCGGATACAATCCCTCTTGAACGAAAGCCAAGATTTCCGCTTTCCCATCGGCACCTTTGGAATAAAACACACTTTCTTCTTTGCCATTGAGGGTCGCTTTTTTCTGAAAAGCGCTTTTCGTGCCTAAAACAGCCGCCACGGCTTTTCCTTTTGCTTCGAATTGAACGGCAGAAGCTTGTTCGATCAAAAGTACCATCATCATCACCACGTACAGATTGCGCTTCATTACTTCTTCTCCTTTTTCTGAATTTTTTTTAGGTGCAATAAAACTATCGCCAACGCCAACGCTGGCACGAGAATCCATAGCGAATTGCGCTCTACCGCATAGGGAGCAAAATCATCCATGCCGAGTTCAGAAAGATCCACGGCTTCGTCTCCGGCGCTCCAAGCGAGAGCGGCCAATAGCAATTTCAACATGGAGTCCCCCAGGCTTGGGCAAAATCGCCATTCCAAAAAATATTATCTTCCGAATCAATGAGCGCCATGGGCATGAAGGCCAAAGGATCACGAAACATTTCTAAATCTTTCCAGCCATGCACAAACAGCGCTGTGCTCAGAGCATCGGCAACGGCGGCGCTGGGATGGGCAACAAGAGCCGATTGCGTGGCGTTCGCAAAGTTTTGATCGCGATCGCGGATATGTAGCCCCTGTTCCATATTTCCGGAAACTCCAAGGGCGATGCAATTCCCCGAGCTGTGCAAAAACTCTCGACCTAGGTAGGAGTCATTTTCTTTCTTCCAGCTCCAAGCCCACCGGGCTGGTTGTTTCTGCAAAAATCCGGAGAGGATGATACTCGAACCTCCAGCATTGATTTGAAAGTCTAAAATTCCTTCAGCGACCAAGGCCATGCGCACACGATCGAGAATATAACCCTTACCAATGGCGCCAAATCCCAATTGCGTGGAATCGTTCTCACGCCAAATCTTTCCTGCAGCCAGATCAAAACCAATTTTCCCCTCACCGGTACTCTTGCAAAGAGGATCGAACGCCCCTTTCGTCTTTTCCTTAAGAGAAAGCGACAGCTTTAAAAGAGTTAGTAAGGATTCCGATGCCGCGATTTTCTCCCCTGGTTGAGCGCGATTCACCAAATACACCGGGCTCTCGGGATGAAACTCGCTGATCTCCGCTTCCCATTTTTTGATTTTTTGAAAGCAGGATTGAATGGCGAACTTCGCCATAAACTTTTTTTGTTTGTCTACAGATACGGATATTGCTACGTCGGTAGCCATATGCCTTTCCGTGGCACTCAGAAGTTCCATCCTTGGTAAATCCTCACTGGAATATTCGCTCTATAATTGTAACTACAGGACAATCAGAAGGAAATTGCGCAATTCCGTGTAAATCCCCCCGAATTGGCATCGGCCTTGCGATCTAGTGTAGGCAAGAGGCGAAAATCCAGCGAGACCCTATCTCCTGGATTTTAGGCCGGAAAAAAGCTGACAACTGACGAAAGTTTCGACAAGAGAGGATGCCTAAAATGTTTACACGGATTGGAATGGTACTGGCCTTATTAATGAGCGCCCCAGCCCAGGCGGAAATCGTCGATATTAACATTCACCAACCCACCGTGAGCCTCAGCGCAACCTCTTCAGACTCCCAAAAAATTTGTCTAGAAATGACCCTAGCCGAAGGCCAAAGTGCCCAAGACTACCTGGCTAATATCGAAGTACTCGCCGGCCCCGGCCTAGATCCGCAAGCGGATCAGATGCCCTATCTATATCGCCTGGTACCCGAACAGACCTCTTCTTCTCTAGTACGTTTTCGCGGCCTACAACTCACCGATCGCAGCAATAAAGTGGAAGTTCGCGCCACCGGCGGCCGTACCCTAGCGGAAGTAGCCGAGTCCCAACTAAACACGAAAAGTCCTTTAATTTTAACGGTTAACGAGAACTGCCAATAGCAATTTGTTAGCCATTTTGAACAGCTCAGACGATAATTCGTCAGCGTTTCCCGCATCCTAACGCAACTTTAACATTGCAATGCAACTAACGCGTGGTATCCCCTCGGCAACGCAAACGAACAGCCAAGGGAGACCCTATGAAACATTTATTGTCCCTGTCCATCGCCTTGCTCATGTTGGCTCCGGCCGCATGGGGCAGAAACCTCTTAGACTACGATTCCACCATCGATCTCAGCCAAGAAAAGGGAAAAGCCTTTTTAGCGCTGATGAAAGACACCATCAAACCCGCCCTGGATGAAAAGGCCACCAAGGGCTTCCAAGTAAAAACCGGCGCAGAAATCATAAAACAACTGAAGCTAGTGGAAGCCAAAGTGTATCGCAAAGCGGTGCGCGCAGCGGGCAGCGAAGAAAAACTTTTTGAGTTAGCCGATCAACTCAATGCTCAATACGATCTCATCACTTTTTATGACTTACCTGCGGCTCTTGCCAAATTGGGCGCCGGTGCTGGTCGCTACGATCTCACCACATTTTTGTCGTTGGCTAGCGAAGGTGGAGTGGCCGTAAAAATCGACGAAAATAACATTACCTACAACGTAAATTACGGAACTGGTGAAAACGAAAAGGATGAACGTACCGGTCGTAGCTTTGCGGAATCCTTTGATCGCATGGCGCTAGATGCTTCCGATAAGCATTACCTGGAAATTTTGGAAGAATATGTACGCGGCAACAAACGAAATATTGGCGAATTCTATCAGACAATTTTAGCCACCTTGCTAAATTCCGATGTGGGCAATGTGGGCAATATTAGCAAAGAAGGTCAGATCGTATTCACTGACTTCTTGGCCGTCTATATCGCTGAGCAAGATCGGCATTTGATGTCGAATCTAGAGCGTCATCCATGGGACGAAGCTCTATTGGAAGTTACTCTTTTGGCGTCTTTCCACTCCGGCCAAAAGCGCGTGAAGGTAATGTATGACGACCGCCTTACGGACACCACTTTCCAGCAAGAAAATGGCTGTGCAGTTGATACTACCCGTAAGGAAAAAGCGGCCCAGATGAGCGACTACTGGCAGTTCAGCAATAATACTGATCCCCAACACTGCAAGCGCAGCGGGATCAACATTACCCGCAAGCAGTTCCGCGCCTTGGGCAGCAAAATCACTGCCTATATGCGTGAAGCAAATCCGGAACTTGTGGCTTCCATCGAGGAAATGTACGGCGTTTCGAAAAGCAAAAACCTATATGCCGACCTTTCTAAGTTTCTTATTAGCAACGATGCTCCCGAATCCTACTCCAAACGTCAGTTGAAACTGGTGGATCTATTCACGCAGTTTCTCTTGGAAGTGCAAGAAAATGCTGATGAGATCACCAAAACCATTGAGAGCGAGCAAAACTAAGCGCTCCTTTTGGAATCGAACGCAACGAACCGATCTTACCGCCGAGGTAAGGTCGGTTTTTTTCTGACATTTTCCGTCTTCGCCAACCTTCCTCTTCACTTTTTCTCCCCGCGTGGGACATTCAATTGTAAGGGGATAATTATGCTAGTTTCCATTTTACTTCTTGCCACATTTGCCCGTGCTGATTTGCCCATGGCGCCCGCCGAAGATTGGTTGGCCAAAGGCTATCAACCTATTCCTCAAGCGGCGATCGCGACGGACTTCACCCCGCCCCAGTCAAAACTTCCCTGGCCAGTAAAATTTCAGGATGAGAAGAATACGGTGGCCAACTCCATGGCCCAGTATCAGCCCTTTGGTGATCCCTACTTTCACGGTGGCTGCGATCTACGAGTTGCACCGCGAGAGCGGGTGTTCGCCACGGTCACCGGAAAGATCGAAGCGGGACACTACGGCTACACCAAACGTGAAGATGGTTCGCTCCAAAAGTTTTGGCGTCCCTGGCCCCAAAATGGGGACTCGCTCTATTTCGAAGTCGCAATTATTGATGTCGGCGGGATTCGCCATGAGTATCATCACCTGGATCGATCCACGCTTCCCCAAGAAATCCAAGGCTTACTCGATCGAGGCGGTGGCGAGGTTGTGGCCGGAACGTATCTTGGCAATACAATCTACTGGCCTGGCGGTGGCTATCACCACATTCATCACAATATGGTGGCGCCGGGAGATCTTCGTCTCAATCCTGAATTCTATTCTGAAGGAATTCTCGACACAGAACCACCGCAGGTGTTTCACCTCTTTGGAATTTCGCCTACTGGAGCGGTGAACTTTGGTGAGGGAAACTTCCTCTTTCGTCCAACGGAATTTATCGTGCACAGCTCGGATCGCAAGAATTCTAGTGTATATGAAAATCCGCCGGTATTTGTTGGCATTACCTTTCTTAACGGTGCCCGATTTCAATGGGAATTTCGCGAACGCCTGTGGCAAGGAGATCGTTTCCCTGTGCTGAGAGAATTTTTTCAACTCTCTTTGCGCAGTCCAGAAGGAAAAATTTTACGTACGGAGGGGGGTTACGGCACTGGAAAGTCCTTGATTCGCTTACCCGTCCCCCAAGATGGTTCAGGACCCTTTGTGATCCGCGTGGAAGATATGGCTGGGAATTTTCGCGAATTTCGCGGATCTATGCCCTAGGGCGCTGGACGTCGACAAAAACTGACATTTCACTAGACCGAATCCCCTCCTTGCGCCTATACCAAAAGGCCATGTTTGAAATCGTCACCGTCGCCTCGGGAGCTAAAAGTTTACGCTGCCTGGAGCGCAAGGAAACCTTCCATCCCAAAGTGGGCCCCATGTTGGAGGCCACATCCTTGCACGTGGAACAGCAAAAAATCGCGGCACGCGCTCCCACCAAAAATCCGTTCATTTTGTGGGATGTGGGTTTGGGCGCCGCCGCTAATGCCATCGCGGCCTTGCAGACCTTGCAAACTACGGCGGAATTGCACAGCTTTGATCTAACACTAGATCCCTTGCAGTTTGTTTTGGCTAATAGCGAATCATTTCCCTATCTAGCGCCCTATCGAAACGCCATAGAAGAGCTCCTGCACAAGGGAGAAACCACAGTGGGGCAAACCCAATGGCAATTTCACTTTGGCGACTTTCGTCAGACGATGAAATCGGTGAAGCGGCCACCACATTCTGTTTTTTACGATCCTTATTCTCCCAAAACCAATGGCGAACTGTGGACGTTGGAGCACTTTAGCCAACTGCTTCCGCTACTCGAGAAAGACTGCCTACTCACGAATTACTCGCGTTCCACAGCAGTGCGCGTGACATTGTTGTTGGCTGGTTTTTATGTTGGCGTTGGTCAATCCATCGGAGAAAAAGCGGAAACTACGATTTTTTCGCCAAGTCCGGACGGAATCGAACATCCTTTAACGAAGGAGTGGTTTAAGCGAGTCTTGGCTTCAGGTAATAGCGCCCCAACCCGCTCGAATTCCTATGCGCTGGCCCCCATTAGTGCCGAAGATTTTGCCAGGCTGGAAGTTCATCCCCAGTTCACTTTTTCTTAAAGCAAATCAAACGTTGATAAAGCTAAAGGATTTTTCTCGCGCTTAAAGAAGCACCGAGCAACGAAGTCTATGGTTTGCGCTTCGATTTATTCTCCTGGACATAAAAAAGAAAAATTTGTTTTCTTGGCAAAGTTCGCATACGATTTTCTCAAGAAACCCAAAAATCAATCAGCGAATCTTAGCTTTTCCGACCAAGCCTTAAGATTCGCCATATGGAGGATAGCTCGATGCCATCATCGATCTTTTTGGGGATTCTTTTGTCTATTTTTTCTGTTGCTCCCTCAGCCAGTGCTGAAGAATTGAGCGAAGAAATTGAAACCGGCTTCACTTTAGATTCTAGTATTGCCTGGGGCACTTCGCGCAAGCAGTGGTCGCAAACTGTCAGATCCATCGTCCGCGCTCGTTTTTCAGAGTTTCATCAGGCCAAGGATGCTCATCATTTCTGCCCGCAATATGCTTCTGCCTCCCGGGCGGAACAAGAAAACTGTTTTGTGGCTATTGTCGCCGCCATTGCAAAATTTGAATGCAATTTTCGCCCAGAGCTTTCCTTTAAAGAGCCCAATGGCCGCTACAGCGTGGGCCTCTTGATGCTTTCGCCCGGCGAATGCGCAAACGCACCCACCAAAGAAAAACTAAAAAATCCCATTCAGAATCTTATTTGTGGCACCAATAAAATGGCCCAACTCATTGCCCGCGATAATGTTATCTCGGGCGCCAAAGGATCGTATGGAGCAGCTGCCTATTGGAGCACTTTGCGTAAGCCCTATCGGTCTGGAAAGTATCGCCTTGGCAAGAAGGAATTGATCCAAAAAATTACCCGCAACTATCGCAGTCCGATGAAGCTGCAAGCAGATCTAGATTTTCTCGATCAACCTGGATACATTGACCCCCATGCTGCCCATGGTGAAGAAGTTAGCGAGGAAGTTCTCGAAGAATAGACAAAACGGAGTCGGGCTGATGCCGGAAAATACACATCAGCCCTCCAGAAAGCGTATGCTATGAAGATGCCCGTGTATTTTGTGGGACACGGTACTCCCATGAATCTTATTTACGATAATATTTATACCCAATCCTGGCGCACCCAAGGCCAGGAGATTCCTCGTCCTAAAGCAATCCTATGCATTTCCGCGCATTGGAATACGCCAAATACACGAGTAACTACAAGCGCTGAACCTACCCAGATTTTTGACTTCTTTGGATTTCCGCCGGCTCTTTATGAAATCATCTATCACACCAAAGGAAACCCGAAATTAGCGGAGACAATTCTTAACTTGGGACAGGGACAAATTGAATCGGACGGTAAAAATCCTTGGGGCTTAGATCATGGCAGCTGGGCCCCTTTGCATCATATGTATCCGGAACAAAATATTCCCGTGCTTCAGCTTAGCTTGAACGAGAGCTGGAACGCTCAACAACACTTTGCCTTTGCGCAAAAGTTACAGCCGCTACGGGAGCAAGGCGTACTGATTTTGGGCAGCGGAAATATTGTGCACAATTTAGGGAAAATTCTCTGGAGCTCGGATGCTCCTGGCCACGAATGGGCTAAGGACTTTGAAGCTTTTGTGCTGGCCACTCTTTTAAGTCCAGCCTCTTTGGAAAAAAAGGTAGAGACTTTATTTCAGCATCAGAACTTGTCCCTTGCCCATCCCTCACTGGAACACTTTTATCCCTTGCTCTATTGCCTCGGTGCAACAACGGACGATGACCATCTGAAGATTTTACAAAAAGGCATTCAAAACGGATCCATATCCATGGCCTCCCTGCTCTTTTCTGAGCGATGAAATAGGAATTTTGCAGGGCGCAATGGCCATTCAGCCTGACAATGACTAACGCCAGGGAATTTCTCTTTCTTGGGCGGGGGCATCCCTTTACTATCGAAGCCCTTTCGAATGGAGGACCCCCTATGAGATTTTTCCTTTTATTTGTTCTACTTTTTAGCGTTTCCGCCCGGGCTGATTTTTCTCCCGAAGCCGCCGGGGACTGGAGTTTTGTGACGGAAACTCATCCCACTTTTCAACAGCCAAGCTGTCGCTCCTTTACGGATAAATCGAATTCTCCTGATTTCGCACAGCTAGCCGTGCAATTTGCCAAGACGGGAAACTTTGTGCCCCACCTCACCATCGCCACCAAACGAGATTTTCCGGTAGTAGCGCTTAAGCTCTCAGATACAGAGCTCGAATTTTTCTATCCTTGGAAGTCCGATGCTGACTCCACCACTTTCTGGTACGCGCCCAAGCAATTTACCAAAGTCGTGGAGTTCTTGCGCCAAAAGAGCACTGTTACAATCATTCTAGACCCTAAGGGATCCGCACTTCCCGTAACTGTTTCGTTAAAAGGCTCAGCGGTCACCATTGATCAAGCAAAAAGCTGCGCTAACACTGCCCCCGATTTTTCGCCATTTTTCTTAGCGCTGAATCAGGAGAA
>CAYZLH010000044.1:8616-11038 GCA_964478795.1 uncultured Bdellovibrionales bacterium
CCTCCAACCTGACTTAGGCGACCGATCCGTTAACACCTTAGTTCAGTCCGTTGAAAATGCTTTTCTGGCCTTCGCCCAAGGCGGATCTATTCAAAAGTCGTTGGCCGCAGCTCGGAAAACTGCCTCCCCCCTTTTGAAGAAAGAAGAAACAGCCATCGCCAACGCCGCTAAATCTGCAGCAAACTTGCGAACGGCAGAGAACGCTTTAGACAAAGCGAATCAGGCGGCAATTTCTTTGCAGCAGGCGATCGTAACTGCCGAAGCTCAATTGCAACAACTCCAGCAAAATTTGGCGGCAGCGGAATCCGACTTAGCCCAAAAGTCGCAGACCTACTTGCAACTGAAGGAGCAATTAGCCCCTTACGATAAACTTGTTTTAGACTCTGAGCGCGAAGTTGCAAATCTTCGCCGCTCTATTCAAGAGAAGGAAAAGACGATCTCCAACAGCGAGCGAAAGATCGCCCAATTGCAGGCGGAATACGCGCAAAACCAACGGGAAATTCCTAGCTTACAAAATGAAGTGAATCGGCTAGAGATCGCCCTTCAATCTGCCGAATCAGATTTTCGCCGCTACGATTTGTACCGCGAAAAACAGAATATTTTGGATCGTGATTGGCAATATCGAAATCTGAAAATGGACTACGATAATAAACAACGCGACCTACAAAGAATCGAGTGGGATCTCCGCCGCGCGGAACGTGACTATGATCGAGCGCGCGACAATCTTCGTCGGTGCCAACAAACGAATCCAGTAAATTGCTTTTCGGAGCAAAATGAACTCAACCGCGCCGACCGCGAACGAGATCAGGCCCGTCGGGAAGTGCAACGCCTAGAACGAGATCTGCAATGGCTGCGGACCCAAATGGACTGGCGCGAGTCCGCCGCCGATCGCGAAGCACGTTCCGAATACGATCGTTTACGCAATCGCCGTGACGCGATCGCATCGCAAACATTGCAAGCGAGAAATGAGCTTAGCAATAAGCAAAATCGTCAAACTGATATTCAGATTCAGCTACCCCGCCTCGCGCAGGAAAAAAGCGATGCCGAAAAAATCTTGCCAGAGCTTCGGGCGCAATTGCAGTCTGCGGAAAGTCGAAAACTGACTAATATCGAGCGCCGTAATTCTTTTGCTAGCCAAATCGGTTTTCCCCAAGCAGAAGCTGCCTACCTGGAAGCAAAAAGAGTTCGCGATACCTACCAGTCACAATTCAATGAAATAAATACGCAGCTCACTCAATTGCGCAAGGATTATACTCAGGCCCAAAAGGATCTTACGGCGCGAACCCAAGATCGTGACAAAGCGCTAACTACTCATCGTGCCAACGAAAGCAGTTTGGCCCAGATTCGCGAGCAGTTGCGTCCGTTTCGCGAGCAAGAAGCCAACCTCTTAGGCCAACTACAAGTGGAAAATGAAAAGTATCAACTACAGAAAGCGCTCTATCAAGATTTAGCCAACTACTGGCGCAATCTGTAGTTGTTTCGAGAAAAAGAAAAAGCCGAAAGGAATCCTTTCGGCTTTTTTCATTTCGGCTTCGGCAAATTATTGCAGGGCTCGAATCTTTGCAACTTTATCCAGACGAACAAACTTATATCCGTTGGCTTTCATGGTGGAGATATACTTATCCAACATTTGCGCCGTTCGGGAATCTACGTCGTGGAAAAGCACGATGCCGCCTTTTTTACTAAGCGACTCGTTTACATACCCAGCCGTGCAGTTTGCTACAGAAATGCCTTTGCTCCAGCAAGCCCAATCGGCAGCGCCCACGGTAGCTCCGCGTGGATGAATAGCTCCGCCTATGCTCCAGAAAATGGGGCCCACGTATTTAGAAAGTTCGGGGATCGAGTTCAATTTTGCGGCGTGCGAGGATTTCCATGCGCCGAAGGGTGCGCGGAAAAGTAACACATCGCCAGAGCGAATGTAGGGCCGGATTTTGTTGTGAGTTTGTTGAATAACTGTAACGGGATTGTTGGTGGAACCTAGGCTGGCATGATTTTCAGTGTGATTCGCCAGCAAATGTCCAGAATCAAAGATTTCTTTCAGCGTAGATTCTTTGCCCGGCATATTTCGGCCATTCACAAAAAATATGGCAGGTACGCCATGTTTTCTTAATACATCCAAGACAAGTCGAGTGGTGCCAGTGGGTCCGTCATCAAACGTCAAGGCTAGCGTTTTGGTACCGGTCAAACCGACTTCCATCACATTGTTTTTTTGAAAGAGTGTTTCGAAATCGTCTTCGATGAACTCTTCGCCGAGGCGAGGGAAGTCTAAGCCTTCATCGGCCAAGGCGCTGGAGGTAAGAGAAAATAGGGCCAAAAATACAAAAGGAATTTTATTCATGCCCCCTGCCTAACTCATTACGACCACTCGCGTCAATCGGAAAAGCAGGCATTCCAACCCTTAGACTTTACGAGAGACTACTAA
>CAYZLH010000045.1:0-10519 GCA_964478795.1 uncultured Bdellovibrionales bacterium
CCATGAGCAATACGCCCTTGGGAATACGACCACCCAGACGGGTAAACTTTTTGGGATCTTTTAGAAAGGCGATAATTTCTTGTAACTCTTCTTTGGCTTCGTCGACGCCAGCCACATCTTTGAAGGTAATTTTATTGGCATTGTCGCCCATCAAACGGGCGCGACTTTTGCCAAAGCTCATTGCTTTACCGCCGCCCACTTGAATCTGCCGCATAAACAAGAAGAAAATACCCACTAAGAAAATAAAAGGGAGCCAGGAGAGCAAGGCTTGCTGCCAAAAGGAAATCTTATCCACTTGTTTGTATTCGAACGCTACTTTGTGGTCTTCCAGCAACTTCGGCAAATTTTCCGAAGAAGAATTTACAGTCGAAACGAAGTTGATTTTGCCCTGTACGGCAGTTTTGAATTTACCGATCACCTTATTGTCAGAGCCAATCACAACTTCGGATACATTGTTGGCCTTCACGGCATCGGTAAATTCGGAAAACTTCAATACCGCCTGATCGGTTTTTCCCTTGTCAACAAACTGGAAGAAGCTGAGCGCCACCAAGATAATTAAAACCCAGAAAGCCAAGGTTTTTTGAAACTGGCGCATGCTAAAGTTACGTTTTTTCATTTTGATCCTTTCCTGCTTACGTCAGGGGTTGAAAACGACGGAAGACAAGGCACTCTTCTTAGTATCACCTAAAAGACCCCAAAAACAAACGAACAAAGGCGCCATTTAGAGGTGGGGCGTCATGGTATTTCGTGTAAAAAATGGGTACTGTGTGAGAGAAGTCAAGGAAATGGAAACACATTGGGGAAGTATGAAATTTCCGATTTATTTAGATTGTCACTCCACTACACCGGTGGATCCTCAGGTCCTCGAGGCCATGTTGCCCTATTTTGGGGCTGACTTTGGCAACGCGAGCTCGAAAAGCCACTGTTTCGGGTGGAAAGCGGAATCCGCAGTGGAAAAATCCCGCGAACGGGTAGCGCAGCTTTTAGGTTGCAGCAGCAAGGAAATAGTTTTTACCAGCGGTGCCACCGAAAGTAACAATTTCGTGCTCCGAGGTGTGGCAGAAAAGTACAAAGAGCAAGGCAAACACATCATCACCACGCAGATTGAGCACAAGTGCATTTTGGCCACTGCGGATTATCTGGAAAAAAAGGGATTTGAAATTACTTACCTGCCAGTGGACTCCACAGGCAAAATTCGCCTGAGCGATTTACGCGCGGCAATTCGGCCCGACACGATTTTGATCTCGATTATGGCCGCCAACAACGAAACGGGCACGATTCAGTCATTGGCCGAAATTGGTGCTTTGGCGCGCGCGAATAATGTGCTTTTTCACACCGACGCTGCTCAAGCCGTGGGCAAAATTCCGTTACACATGAACGACATGAAAATTGATCTACTTTCCCTCTCGGCCCATAAGTTTTATGGCCCGAAAGGCGTGGGCGCGGTTTACGTACGCCGCAAAGATCCAAGAGTGGAACCAGCCCCCCTCCTCCACGGGGGTGGTCAAGAGAACGGATTCCGTTCCGGTACGCTCAATGTGCCCGGAATCGTGGGATTAGGAAAGGCTGCGGAAGTCGCCAAATCTCACCTAGACGAAGAGGTGGCCAAGGTCTCCTTCCTCCGTGATAAGCTCTATCACGGCCTAAAAGACCGTTTAGGCACCGTTCACCTCAATGGACATGAAACGGATCGTTTGCCGCAGTCCTTGAACGTCTCTTTTCCTTATGTGGAGAGCGATGCCCTCGTGGCTGGGTTAAAAAACATTGCAATTTCCAGCACTTCGGCCTGCATGTCGGCTGCCGCGATCCCCTCTTATGTTTTAGCGGCGATGGGGCTAGCCCCGGAGCGGATCCATGGCTCTGTGCGTTTTGGGCTCGGACGATTTACCACTGAAGAAGAAATCGTGTATACTATTGATACGGTGTCTCAACTGGTCCGAAGCATTCAAAAAAATTCTCCTTTGTATCAGTTAGAGGCCGAAGCTAGGAAATAGAAATGGTTAAGCTAACAGAAACAGCAGTAAAACAGATTAAGCATGTACAAGTTCAGGAAAATAAACCGGACTATGTGCTCCGCGTGAGCGTTAGTGGCGGCGGCTGTTCTGGCTTAAGTTACAAATTGGATTTCGTGCCGGCGCCTACAGAAAAAGACAAAGTTTTCGAGCAGGAAGGCGTAAAAGTTGTGGTTGATCCCAAGAGCTATCTTTACCTCGATGGCATGGAGCTGGATTATTCTGGCGGACTCAATGGCAAAGGCTTCGTATTTAATAATCCCAACGCGACGAAGAGTTGCGGCTGCGGAAATTCTTTCTCTGCGTAAAAAGTGAATCAATGGATTTTGTAGAGCTGATCCTTCGCAATCCGCGGCAGCGGAAAGAGGAAGTGTCTCTTTCGTTTGAATTGTTTGACCTTCCTTTGGCCAAGCGTTGGGCGGAAATGCTCAGAGAAGCTTTGCAGCGGCCCCATATTTTAGAAAAAAATTCCTCTTTCATTGGCTTCATTCACGGCGCAAGAAATCGAGAATTTTTGGCGCAGCAATTAAACACAGCCTGCGAACTCATTCGCCAGTATCGTGGCGAGCCTCCTTGGGACGTGCCCTACCCCATTCCGCAAAAATGTCCATCCGGACCGATCTCGTTTGAGCTTTTGAACGAATTTCACCATCACTTTGAAACACTAATGGGTGGCACTTTTTCGGTAAGTAACTACTATCGCCAGGCCCCAGCGGAAATCCGCAACGCGATCCGCCTGATCAACTACACCGTTCACGAATTAGAATCCGTAGAGAGATCATGGTTAAGCTACGCCGCCAATCAAAGGATTTACCCTTATTCGGTGGTAGAATTTTTAGAAAAAGAAATCGTCCGAAGAGATTTGGCCGATGAGGATTATGATCTTTTTTCGTTGGCTAATGTATTTGGTAACTTACAAATCGCCTACTGCCAAACCGGTAAGACTCCCTATGAGGCTTGGCGTGATCGTGATGAAAATATTTTTGCCAAAAACATCAATGGCGTGCAATTTTATTCGGCCAATTTTTTAATCCGCTGGGGGCATTCCAGCGATCCCGATCGGCAGCAGAAAAATATTGTGGAGCCGTTTCAGCAGTGGCTAATCGAAAAAGGTGCCGATCTTCGCCACAAAACCTATTACATCGATCAATGGAACAAGAAACACGGGCTTGGCTTCTTGACGATCGGGCGTCTCGATACGCGAAATGCATCAACCCGAGATGTGAGTGACTGGCAGGGCATTGTGGGCAGTCATCCCGATATTTACAAAGTTCGTCTCCACGAGGGAAAACGGATCACGGAAAAGACCTATGAGTATTTGCTGACGGACGAACAATTTTCCCAAAGCCTAGCGGCGATGCTCGACGCGTAGAGACCTGAGCAGCGCGCATTGAGGCGAACCATGAGATTCGCCCAATACAGCGGACTCACGATTTTTTTAATCTTGAACGACGATAGTCACGTTCTTCGCGCCGTGAAACTTTACGCGCTGAAACAGGTCATCGGCGTTTTGGGGCGACTGTCGAACACAACCGTGCGAGTACCCATAGCCTTTGCGATCTGTACGAGGGCCGAGCAAGGAAATATTTTTGCCATAGGTCGCGTGAATGGCATATCCGCCGTGGAAAAATATGGCGTCGTCCATTCGGGCTTTATACTTTTTGGAAACATATTTTGCGTGCATACGCGTGATGCCATAGCTTCCAACCGGAGTGTCGTAGCCGGGCATACCGCTAGAAATCTTATATTCGTTGGTGAGTTTGCCTTTTTCCAACCAGTATAGGCGTTGTTTAGATTTGTTTACGACTACAACGAATTTGCTACGCAGCGCATGTGATCTTAAAAAAGAGGGTACGTTGGCATCGACTTCGACTGGTTTGGTATGAGTTTTTTCAACAACCACCGGCGGCTCGGCGTCTTCTTTTTCTTCGTCAGTATCACTTTGCTCATTTTCCGCGATGGTTTGGTCATCGGTTTTATCTTCTTCGCTTTCCGCGATATCAGCTTCTGGATCTTGGGGTGCTTCCGTCAGGTCTTCTCCCGGATCTCCACTTTTCTCGATATCTTCAGCGATTTCGTCTGGAGTGAGTACGTCTGCTTATTCCGTTTCATCTTGATTTCCGGCACTGCTAGCTAAGGCTAAAGTGAACATTCCAACCAGCAAAATTCGTTTCCACATTAACATTCGCATGAGCAACTCCAACAAAGTGGTTTCCATTTAAAGCATGAAAATTGTAGCAATTAAGACCATTTTACTCAAGAATTTTGATTTCAGGAAACACTCGTAATTATGAGCCCTTAGCTGCTGTCTAAGGCTTGTACAGACAAATTCCGAGAGAATTTTAGCGAATACCTAATCGAGGAAAAGTTTTCGTTCCTGCGGCGAAGGCAAGCGACAACTGTCGCGCTTGCCAAAAAATCGATACCGATTTCGAGCTACGAAATCGTAAATCCAATCGCGGAAAAAACGAGGAAATATCCAACCTAGACGAAATACCCACCACATCCCCCCCAATTGAGGAAGAATCATTAAGATCGCATCGGATTTTTCAAAGTGTTGGCCCTGTGTCCATAACACTACCGACCGCAAACCCGAAGACACGGCCTCTGGCAAATGGGCCCTTGCCGCTTCTCCCTGAAGAGGTGCATAAAAAAAGAGATGCTCGGGGTCTCGCCGAATGACGAAATCTATAAATCCATTACAAAGATTACAAACACCATCAAAAAAAATGATTTGCCTATCGATGGGAAACCCCCTGCAAAAATCTTTGCATCTCGTCTTGAAACTTAAAACACAGGAATAGCTCGGAATCTTCGCGAAATCCCTCTGTAACTCGGACTTCTTCGGGAGCTAGCGGATAAAGTTTCAGACGGTGATAGAAAAAACCAGCAGCCTCCAGCCGCTCAAAATAGTCTTCCCCATAGACCCATTCAGTGCCATTTTCCTCACGAAATTCTTCGGTGTATTTTTTCGGATTCTCGCCGGCCATTTCCGACGCCCGCTTTGTCTTTGGCAAATCAATGGACACGTTCAAGATCGCCATTCCCATTGGTTTCAGACAGCGATGAATTTCAGACATGGCCATATAATCACTACGAATAAAGGAAAACACATTATTGCAAAGTATAATGTCGAAGCTCTGATCCGAAAATGAAAGACGAGTGACATCCATTTCTAAAACGCGGTGAGGTGGAACTAGTTTTTTATGATGATTCAACGAGCGAACATCAATCCCAGTATATTTAGCTTCGCCAATAAAACGCGAGTTGGCGAAATACCCAGTTTGCACCTTTGATGGTCCGACTTCTAAAACCTTCGACTCCTTGGTCAACTTCACAAACTGGCCAAAAAACCAGGCTAATTCACGATGACGAGGTTTGGCACCGCAATTCGGGCATTTGCCATTTCGTTTGGGTACTCCATACTCCACGAAAGCCGAAAAACTACTTTGACAGATCAAGCAGTGCATAAAGCTAATTTTACCACAGAAATCCGAAAGTCCTCCAACTTCTGCTTGCCTTTATTGAGAATGAATCTCATAATCATATTATGTCGAACATGATCCAAGTTCCTACCGCTCTCCAAATTAAATTACTCTTTCTTTTTGCGGGATTAGACCCGAGTTCGCTACCAAGCGAAGATGAGCTGATCGCCCTAGAAGAGTTTCGTTTGGCGTTTGACACTTCGCGCGAAATTCAATAGAACTTCCGAATGAAACTGGCGCTGCTGGCATTCCTCAGCCTAATAATATTTCCCACCATTGGGCGACCCTATTCTTATCCATATACTGACCCCTATTATGCCACAATCACTGCTGGAATCTTGAAGGCCGATCACACGGACAAATCCGTTACCTATCGCGACTTTGATCTTCGGGGAATTTCCGAGCGAGACTCGGTGCCCTTTTTTGGTCGGCAACGCAACAAAGTGACTTTAAGATTTTGGGAAGGAAAACCGGGCTCACCCTTGTTGATTTTCCTGTCCGGCATTGGCGGTAGCTCGGCCGCAACCTATCACAACTTTCTTGCTTATCATTTTGTGAAAAAAGGATTCCACGTCTTGGTTTTGCCCTCCGTGTTTCACTATCAATTTGCGCTAAGCTCTAGCCAGTCTGGAACTCCCGGAGTTTCAGAGTTTGATGCTGCCGATCTATATACTCTGGCTCAAAAAGCCATTGAGCGTGTTCGCCAAAAACGAAACCTTAACTTTCCAAGTTATGGCTTGCTCGGCGTAAGCATGGGCGCACTTCACGCTGCCTATCTAGCGAAATTAGACCGGCAGGAGCAGAAAATTGGTTTTCAAAAAACTCTGCTGATCAATCCTCCAGTAAATCCTTTGCTCGGAGGAAAGTCACTGGACTCGCTGATGGAATCCGGCAGTAAGCTTTCCGTCGATCAAAAAAAGGAACTGAAAAACCGTCTGTACGATTTTGGCGTACAGTCGTTGGTGCTTGGAGATATAACTTCAGCCGAATATTTTCAAAACATTGAGCAAAGGTTTCCCACATCGCTAGATGAGCGAAAGTACCTCATTGGCAAAACCTTGGGCGCCTTTTTAGAGGGACTCGTTTTTACTACACAACAAATTGACGATCTTGGTGTGTTGAAAAATCCACCGGCCACCACAGATCCTAACCCACGACTAGATGAAGCTAGCAATTTCCGATATTCAGACTATTTAGAAAAAATCCTATTCCAAAGTCTGAAAAAATTCTGGAAACCCGACTTTCGTCAGGATGAACTAATTCAGCGCTCCTCCCTCGAGGGAATTTCAGATTTTTTGAAAAACGATCAGAGCATCTACCTAATGCATAATGCCGACGATTTTATTCTGGCACCGGGTGATGTCGATTTTCTCCAGACGACCTTCGGCCAACGTCTTACGCTCTATCCTCATGGGGGACATGTGGGCAATATATGGTTCCCCGAAAACTTGAACCAAATACTCTCTACTTTTTCCCTTTTCCCGTAAAGAAACGATCCACGGACCAACCGCCAGAACCTCGGAAAAAGAAGACTACACATATAAATAAATACAATAACGCCAATTCTTTGCTCGCAAAAGGATCAGCCCCGTGAACCGCAAACGCCGCCACTGCCATGGTGATCCCCAGAAAAAAGGCGGCAGGTCGAGTGAACAGACCAATGGCGATTAAGATTCCACCCAAAAATTCCGCTAAGGCTGCGGCCCACGCGAACACTACAGGCATTGGGAATCCCATCTCCGTTACTCCACCAATCAACTTTTCAGCGGGCGGAATTTTGCCAATCCCATGAGCAAAAGCCATAGCCAGTCCGATAAAGATACGGAAAGCAGTAATGCTTAGTTCATTCCAAAAATTATTTTCTCGAGTGACCTTAAAAAATAAAGACTTCAATCTCCACCTCCACTAGCGCGTTTTTCTCGTTCAGTGAGTTTCGCAAATACAAAATCACTATTCATTTGCCGAATGTTTTCAATTTTAATTTCTTTTGGGCAGGTGCTCTCGCAGGCCCGGGTGTTGGAGCAGTTACCAAAACCCTCGTTGTCCATTTGCGCCACCATCTTCAGCACGCGCTCGTTACGCTCTGGTTGCCCTTGGGGAAGCAAACCCAAATGGGAGACTTTGGCCGAAACAAACAACATGGCCGAAGCATTTTTACAAACCGCCACACAGGCTCCACAGCCAATACAAGTTGCAGCATCAAACGCGCGATCGGCATTTTCTTTTCTCACTAAGAGGGCATTGGCATCCACAGCGTTACCGACTCGCACAGAGTTGAATCCGCCGGCAGCCTGGATCCGATCAAAAGAGGAGCGATCTACCACCAAATCCTTCACCAAGGGAAATGCCTTGGCCCGAAAGGGTTCCACCACAATTTCATCGCCATCGCGATAATGGCGCATGAATAGTTGGCAAGTAGTTGTGGCGCTCTGGGGCCCGTGAGGCTGTCCATCGATGACCATATTACACGAGCCGCAGATTCCCTCACGGCAATCAGATTCGAAAGCCACCGGCTCTTTGCCTTCTTTCACCAATTTGATGTTCAGCTCATCCATCATTTCGAGAAAGCTCATATCGCCCAATACGTTGTCGATTTCGTATCGTTCAAAGGCTCCTGGAGAATGACAATTTTTTTGCCGCCAAACACGTAATTTAATCTTCATTGATTTTTCCATTACTTATAGCTCCGCACTGCTAATTTCACGTATTCAAACTTCAATTCTTCTTTGTGACGGTTGGGCGTTTTGTCATTGCCCATATATTCCCAAACCGCCACATGGGCAAATTTCTCATCGTCGCGCTTACACTCTCCGTCCACCTGATGTTCTTCCCGGAAGTGACCGCCACAGCTTTCATTTCGCTCTAAGGCATCTCGGCACATTAACTCACCGAGCTCCATATAATCCGCGACGCGACCAGCATTTTCCAGTTCCTGGTTTAAATCTTTGGAATCACCAGGCACTTTTACATTCTGCGAGAATTCTTCTTTCAATTTTTGGATTTCGGAAATGGCCTGCTTTAAGCCAGCCTCACTGCGGCTCATGCCGCACTTATCCCACATGATCTTGCCAAGATCGCGATGGAACTCCATGGCGCTCTTGTTTCCCTTGGAAGCCAGCAGTTTGGTAATTCCACCTTCTACTTCATGTTTGGCGGCCTTGAAGGCATCATGGGTTTCAGAAACTTTTTCCAATTTTGTGGAAGCAAAGTAGTTGCCCAAGGTTGCCGGAATCACAAAGTAGCCATCGGCCAAGCCCTGCATCAATGCCGAAGCCCCCAAGCGATTGGCACCATGATCAGAAAAGTTCGCCTCTCCCAATACATGCAGACCGGGGATGGTGCTCATCAGATTATAATCCACCCAAAGGCCGCCCATGGTGTAGTGAACGGCCGGGTAAATTCTCATAGGAGATTTATAGGGATTTTCGCCGGTGATTTTTTCATACATCTGAAAGAGGTTTCCGTACTTTTCGCGAACTTTATCCTCACCGTCGCGCTTAATCACATCGCGGAAATCGAGATACACTGCCAATTTTGAGGAACCCACGCCGCGGCCATCATCGCAGGCGTATTTGGCCTGCCGAGAAGCCACATCACGAGGAGCCAAATTTCCGAACGAAGGATAGATCCGCTCGAGGTAATAATCCCGTTCATCATCGGGAATTTGATCGGGCGAACGATTGTCGCCCTTGGCTTTTGGCACCCAAACTCGACCATCGTTACGGAGCGATTCGCTCATCAAGGTCAGCTTCGACTGGTGCGTGCCCGACACGGGAATACAGGTGGGATGGATCTGTGTGAAGCAAGGATTACCAAATCCAGCCCCGCGCTTATAGGCGCGCCAGATGGCCGTGGCATTGGAGTTCATAGCATTGGTGGAAAGATAGTAGATATGCCCGTAACCACCGGTAGCCAAGATCACCGCATCAGCAGCGTGGGATTCTAACTCTCCCGTTTTTAAGTTTCGGGCAATGATTCCTCGGGCTTTTCCGTCAATCACCACGAGATCTAGCATCTCTCGTTTCGGGAGCAGTTCCACAGCACCCGCGCCCACTTGTTTCATCATCGCCGAATAGGCGCCGAGCAAGAGCTGTTGCCCCGTTTGTCCGCGAGCATAAAACGTACGCGATACTTGCGCTCCACCAAAGGAGCGATTCGCTAATGTGCCCCCGTATTCACGGGCAAAAGGCACACCAAGCGCCACGCTATGATCGATGATCGCCGAAGAAACTTCGGCCAAGCGATACACATTGGATTCTCTGGCGCGGAAATCTCCGCCCTTCACGGTGTCATAGAAAAGGCGATAAACGGAATCACTATCGTTTTGATAATTCTTGGCCGCGTTCACTCCACCCTGAGCCGCAATACTATGGGCCCGGCGAGGAGAATCATGGATGCAGAACGCTTTTACTTTGTAGCCTAGTTCTGAAAGCGAGGCCGCCGCCGAAGCCCCGGCCAGCCCAGTGCCCACCACAATTACGGAAAACTTTCGTTTGTTGGCTGGATTGACCAGCTTCACGTCAAATTTGTGTTTGCGCCAGCGTTCTTCGATGGCACCGGCAGGACACTTTGAATCTAGTTGAAAGCTCATATTACCCTCTCAAAAAAATAACGATGGGATTTACTGCAAAACCAATGGCGACCAACCAGCCAAATGCGAGGCTAAGTTTTCGCAGACAAACTTCCTTGCTGGCCGGAATCCAACCCAAGGTTTGTAAAGAACTCCACAAGGCGTGGGAAAGGTGGAAGGCCAAAAGCGTCAGGCAGATCAGATACCAAGCCACATAACCAGAGCTGGCGAATACTTCTTCCATCAACTTGGCCAAATCGCGGACTTCCTGCCCATCCAGCGCCGTAGGATAATAGGGACCAAAGCGGAAAGTGATGAGGTGTTGAATTACGAAGACTAAAATTAACATTCCCGAATATTTCATCGTTCGGGAAGCAAAGGATGCTGCCGTTTTCTCGCCCCGCTGAGCGCTCATAGCATAGCCTACAGGTCGGGCGCTTTTGTTGCCAAGA
>CAYZLH010000046.1:0-10433 GCA_964478795.1 uncultured Bdellovibrionales bacterium
CGAACTCGGCAAAGAATTGGCCACTGTGAATGATCTACTAAATAACGCGCGCGGAGTAATGGGAACGGATCTTGTAAAAGCGCCGGTCCCAGGCGAAAGCGGAGTTAGTTCTCGAGATGGCGGTGGAGTTTCAATTGTCGAATACCGGAAAAACATTCCCGAGCTGGTGGAAGAGCAATCTACTGCCAAAATTCGTGCGCAGACAGCAGCACAAAAGGCGGCTCAGCAGGAGCAATACCACAACCAACAGGCCGCAATGTATGAAAAGCTGGCTGCTCAATCGGGGACCCGTAAAGACAATACAAGAACTGCCGGAAAAAACACTGATAAAAATAATGGGAAAACGACTCCTGAAAACGCCAATAACTCTCAGATCTCTGACGATCCTCAGAAAGAAGATGCTGCGGGAGCTCCTTCTGGTGGAGGCTCCCCTTCCGGTGGAGGTTCTCCTGCCGGTGGCTCACCGACGGGTGGTAGCGATCCATTTCAATCCAGCCTAGGAGATTCTAGCAGTGGATCTGCAGATACCAACAAAGCGCCGAGTATTCAGAGCCAAAAAAATAAAGGCCCAAAGGTCTTCGATGTGTCTAATGCTCGCTCAAAAATGGAGGGTTTAGAAGCAGCTCGCGCCCAACTACGGAGTCAGATGGCGAGCTCCGGAGGAAGTGCAACCAAACGCAGGGGGCGAGAACTTGCTTCCGAAACTGATGCAGGTGCAAATGGCAATAAAGGAGTTTCCGCCAGCTCCGCAGGTGGTATGGGTGGGGGAGGTTCATCAACGGAAAAATCTGAGGGTGAAAATGCAAAGGACGCGCCTCGTTTCGGTCAAAATTTAGATTCTGGATTTGTTGACATTGCTGGATCAGAAATCGCGCAATCTGTGAATTCCATGGCGGAAGACCTTGGTCTGACAAATAGCAATGGGTTGACGCCAGAAGAAGAAGCAAATTTAGCACTGAACGAAAATGAAGAAGTTGCTGATCCCTCGCTACTCAATGAAGAATCCCAAGCTCTATTTATTCGCACTAAATTAGCAATTCAACGGGCAGAATCCCGCGGCGATTTAGCGGGTCCTCTGGCCAAGTCGAAATTTCCTTTTTTCTAATTTTAATTAAGCGAGCGACTCTAATGAATCGCGTAGCTCTTCCAATACTTCCCGGTCCACAGACTTTTTCGTGAGCGCCACGAAAACTGTATCATCGCCGGCGATGGTGCCAATGGATCCGGCGGGCTTGTTCATATCCAAATATCTCGCCACCAAGGAGGCGGTTCCAGGCGCAGTGTGAATCACCACGATAGAAGAGGCCGGCTGGATGCTCTTTACCATATTGCGGGCAATGTCCATCCCGCCCGTAGGCATAGGTTCTTGTTCCGGCAGACGATACACCACGCGGCCTTCGGCATCGATCACGCGAATGGCACCAATGCGGCGTAAATCGCGGGAGATCGTACTTTGGGTTACCGGGAAATGCATTTTCTCCAACTTGCGGCGGAGATCATCTTGAGTCGATAGGGAACCTTTTTTCAAAAGTTCGCGCAGAGCCGTCAATCGTTCGGTCATAACTTACCTCCGAGCATGCGAAAGAGCAGGGCTTTTTGCGCATGCAGACGGTTTTCACTTTGCTGAAAAATTACGGAACGTTTGTGTTCAGCCATCTCTTCGGTGATTTCTTTGCCTTTCACCATGGGCAAACAATGCATCACCAGCGCATCTTTTTCCGCGAGCGCATGCAGCTTTTTGTTGAGCTGGTAGCCCTTGAACGCGTCTTCGCGGCTAGATTCTTCTTGCTCGAAGCCCATGGAGGTCCAAACGTCGGTGTAGATTGCGTGGCTGCCTTTCACCGCTTGTTCCGGAGTGGCGAAGGATTCGATCTTGCCGCCGCCTTCTTTGGCCAACTGCTTGGCTTGTTTCAATACGAAAGCGCTGGGCTCATAACCCTTGGGGCAAGAGTAGGAAATATCCACACCAGCATAGGGCAGAAGTAGCATCAAGCTATGCAAAATATTATTTCCGTCACCAATATACGAAAGCTTCAGGCCAGCTAAGGTGCCGAAGTTTTGCTTCAAGGTGAGCAAATCAGCCAAAATCTGGCAGGGATGATGGGTATCCGACAATCCGTTAATGATCGGAATCGAAGTCTTCGCGGCCATACGCTCCAATATCGAATGCTCGTGGGTCCGCAGCATGATAATGTCGCAATAACCTTCTACCACTCTTCCCACATCTTCCGGCTCTTCCTTCTTGCGGTTGAGCGAAAAGCTTTCCACTACGTTGCCGCCCAATTCCTTCATCGCTAAAGAAAAGCTGAGGTGAGTCCGAAGCGAAGGTTTTTCAAAAAGCAAAGCCAAGTTCTTCGCGCGGAAATCGTCACGCACTTTCTCGGCGTCACGTTCTTTTTTTAGAATATCGGCTAATTCTAGAAGCGATAGAAGATCGCCCCTTTGGAGCTCGGCTCCGGTGAGAAAATGCTTCATTTTCCGCCTCCGGATTTGGCGCGGGTTCGTTTGCGGCAAATGGTGCCCACGCCGCCTTCAGTGAACAATTCTTCAATCAAACCGTGGGGGCGTTTGGCGTTCAAAATATGCACATCAGTCACGCCATTTTGCAAAGCGTGGATTACGGTTTGAGTTTTGGCCAACATTCCACCGTGAACTACGCCAGTTTCGATGAGTTGCTCCAATTCAGCAGCGTCTAATTCGGGAATGAGTTTTCCATCTTTACCTAAGATTCCATCTTGATCAGTGAGGAAAAGCACTTTTTGAATGCCTAGGGCTTGAGCTATGCGCGAAGCGGCACAGTCGTCATTTACGTTAAAGGCTTCACCCTCTTGGCCCACGCCCACAGGCGCGATCACGGGAATTGTTTCCGAGGTGAGGATAGAATGAATCACTTGAGTGTCTACTTTATTGATCTGACCCACTTGACCGAGTTTGGGGGATGCTTGTTGGCAGAGCAAAGTAGAAGCATCGGCGCCGCTCATCCCAATGGCTCTTACGCCAGCGCCACTTAGGGTACGCACAATGCGACGGTTCACCAATCCGCATAACACCATCTCAATCACTTCCATCATCTCGGGAGTGGTCACGCGTTGGCCATCAATGAAATTCCATTCGATGCCTTTGGCTTTTAATTCTTGGTTGATGGCTGGTCCACCACCGTGCACGAGCACCACCTTTACACCCACAGATCGGATGTGGTGCAAGTCTTCACAAATGGAGGCCACGAGCGAAGGCTCTTGCAAGGCTGCGCCACCCAATTTGATCAAGATGGTCTGGCCAGAAAATTTCTTTACGTAGGAGAGAGTGGCAATGACTTCTTTGGTGTTGCTCATGGTTTCCATCCTTAATTGTATTCCGTATTGATATCTACGTAGCGCTTCGTGAGATCGCAGCCCCAGGCGGTGGCTTCTTCTTCGCCGGATTGCAGGTCCACATCGATCACTACGGTATCGGTTTTCAACAAAGCCTTTACTTCATCGCGAATGAAGTTAGCCGGTGCGCCCTTTTCAAACAAAACAGCACCTTGCACTCGCAGAGTCATCTTCTCCAAACACTTGGCTGGCACTTGTTCGGCGCCCAGACGGGCGAGAATTCTGCCCCAGTTCGGATCGGCGCCTTGAATAGCGGATTTGATCAACGGGCTCACGGTAATTCCGCGGGCTGCTTTTACGGCCACTTTTTTCGTGGGCGCTTGGCGAATGTTCACTTCGATGAGTTTATCGGCACCTTCACCATCGCGGGCGATGGCTTTGGCCAGAACTTGGGCGATATCAATCATGGCTTTGCGGAAGAGGGCGTAGTCATCATCGTTGGCAAAGCCCACGCCAGAGGCGCCGTTGGCCAAGAAAAATACGCAATCGTTGGTGGAGGTATCACCATCCACCGAAATCATATTGAAGCTCACCGCATTGGCTTCTTGTAAAAGCGCGTGGGCCAAGTTTTCGGGGATTTCACAGTCCGTCACCAAATAACCTAGCATGGTGGCCATATTGGGATGGATCATGCCCGAGCCTTTAGAGATTCCAGTGATTCGCACTTCTCCGCCCGTCAATTTTACAGTGGTGGTTACGGTTTTCGGCACAAGATCTGTGGTGAGAATGGCCAAAGCAAAGGGCTCGGCCACGTCGGAGGAACGATCCACCAAAAGCGGCATGGCTTCCGTAATTTTTTCAATATCGATTTGGTGACCGATTACGCCCGTGGAGGCGGCCAACACTTGGTTAGGCTTGCAGCCGAGTGCCTTCGCCGCGGCTTCCACCATCTTTTTATTTCTCGCCACGCCTTCAGCGCCAGTGGCGGCATTGGCTTGGCCAGAATTCGTTACGATCCCGCGAATTTTTTGCGAAGGCAGAATTCTCTTGGAATAGAGCACGGGGGCCGCTTTGCATTCATTGGTGGTGAACACGCCGGCCGCTACGCAGTCGCGATCGGAGAATAAGATTCCGATGTCTGGGCGATACTTGCGTACGCCGCAGTTAATTCCGCTGGACCGAAAACCAATAGGCAATTGAATACGGTTAATTCCGGGGCCGTTTGTCATAATTAGAGAGTTCCTTCTAGTTCAGAGAGAGCGAGATCCACGGGGTAGTCGGCCAAGCGGTTGAAATTTTCAATGGCTTGGGAGGCGGCGCCTTTGAGCAAGTTATCGATCAAGGAGAAGAGGTAAAGCTTATTGCCCGCCACTTGGAATTGAATGTGGGTGCGAGCCGATCCCACCACGCGTCTCAACGAAAGCAAGTTGGCGGCTTGATCGATATGCTGCACTTTCACGAGTGGATAGTTGCCAAAGCTCTGTGCATAAATTTGCAGGATCTTTTCGGGGGTTATATCGCCCTGTAATTCGGCATAAATTCCGGCAATGATCCCGCGGCGAATGGGCAGCAGGTGAGTGGTGAAGAACGGATCGATTTTTTCCCTTCCGAGGTGGCTGGCCCATTCCGTGATTTCTGGTAAATGTTGGTGTTTGCCCACGCGGTACGGGAGGCACTCGCCTTCCACTTCGGTGAACAAAAGATTTTCCGCCGCTTTTCGGCCAGCGCCGGAGGTGCCCGATTTGGCATCGATCACGATGGTCTTGGGCTGGATGGCCTTGGCCTTTAGGAGGGGGATGAGGGCCATTAAGATACAAGTGGAATAGCAGCCGGGATTGGCCACCAATTGCGGCGGACGGAATCCCGAGGGGGGAGAAAAGGGCGAAATCCCGTAAACGGCCTTCTCCAATAGAGTGGGCGAGGGATGGGAGAAGCCATACCACTTTTGGTAGTTGGCTTGTTTTTCCGCGAGGGTGTCGCCTGTTTTTAGGCGAAAGGCGCCACTTAAATCAATACAGTGGGCACCGGCATCTAAAATCTTAGGGGCCCATTCCAAGCTAGCTTCCGCCGGGGTGGCCAGAAATATGGTGTGGAATCCGCTTAGGTTTTCCTGCTTCAAGGGAAGAACCGGCACCTTGGCGGCCATGGTTTCCGGCAAGTATTCCGAGAGCTGAAAGCTCTTTTCGCCGGCAAAACAAGCGGCTAGTTCCACTCCAGGGTGACGAAGAAGGATTCGCGCCAATTCTAGGCCCGAATATCCTCGGGCACCGATCAAACCTACGCGTTTTGGGCTTTCATATTTATGCATCATATATGCATAATTATTCCATTCTTTTCCAAAAGAAAAGATTTTTATGTTGTTAGTTTTCTGTTAGGAAAGAATTTTCTTGAATATTTATGCAGCTAAGCGAAAATGGCGCATATTTGCATAGGTCAGGAAAAAGTTTAGAAAAGATTAGGATTCGTTAACGAAAGGGTTGCCATGAAAACTGTAGTTTTAGTGTATTCCGGCGGTTTAGATACATCTGTTTGTATTCCCCTCATGCGGGAAGAATACGGCTATGAAAAAGTAGTGACCGTAACCGTGGATGTGGGGCAGCCAAAAGAAGATATCCAACAGGCCGCCGAAAAAGCCAAAATTTTGGGCACCGAACATTATACAGTGGATGCCAAGGAAGAGTTTGCCAAAAACTTCTGCTTCCAATCGTTGAAAGCCAACGGTGATTACCAAGGTTATCCGATCTCCACTTCCATCGCCCGTCCGTTGATTGGCTTGAAGGCCGCTGAAATCGCCAAAAAAATTGGTGCCAAAGCCTTTGCGCACGGCTGTACTGGTAAAGGAAACGATCAATTCCGCATCGAGTTCGCCATTCGCGCCATGATTCCTGATGCCATCATTCATGCTCCCGTGCGTGAGCGCAATATGACTCGCACTTGGGAAATCGAATACGCGAAGAGTCGCAAAATCCCGGTGCAAGCTTCCATTGAAAAGATTTGGAGTATTGATGAAAACCTCTGGGGACGCTCCATTGAAGGTGGACGTTTAGAAGAGCCCGACTATGCTCCGCCAGCCGAAATTTTTCAGTGGACCAAGGATCCGATGCAAGCCGCTTCGGAGCCCACCACCGTGGAAATCCAATTCGACAAAGGAATTCCTGTTTCCATCAATTGCAAAAATCTGAGCCCCGCCAACTTAGTGGCCACTGCGAACACCATCGCTGGTGAGAATGGTGTGGGTCGCGTGGATATTATGGAAGACCGTATGCTCGGCCTAAAAGTTCGGGAGAACTATGAGTGTCCCGGAGCCACCTTGCTATTGAAAGCCCATGGTGCCTTGGAAGCCCTGGTGCTCACCCAATCCGAACTACGCTTCAAAAAAGTGGTGGATCAAGAGTGGAGCAACCTTGCCTACCAAGGCCTCTGGTTCGATCCGCTAAAAGAAGCTTTAGAATCTTTCATTAATCAAACTCAAACTCGCGTGAGCGGTATGGTTCGCTTAAAGCTCTATAAAGGATCTATGCAGGTTACGGGCAGATCTTCCCCTTGGGCGCTCTATTCCCAAGAGTTGGCTTCTTTCGATACCACCACCTTTGATCAAAATGATTCCACCGGAATGGTGAAAAACTTCGGCTTGCAATCGCGCATGTACCTAAAGCTGAAAGAAGGAAAAACCCTTTGAAGCTTTGGGGCGGAAGATTTGCAGAGGAAATGCTGGCTGAGGTGAATCTTTACACCTCGTCGCTTTCGCTCGACTTTCGTTTGCTGCAGGCGGATCTCGAGGGCTGTATGGCCCACGCGAAAATGCTGGGCGCCACCGGAATCCTTTCGCCACAAGAGACGGAAACCATTCTGTCTGGATTGCAGTGGATTCAAAAAGAACAGGGAAATTTAAAAGTTCCCGAGGGCTCGGAAGACGTGCATTCCGTGATTGAGCAATGGCTCACGCAAAAAATTGGTGCGGTGGCGGGAAAACTCCACACTGCGCGATCGCGCAATGATCAAGTGGCCACCGCCGTTCGTATCTATCTAAAAAAAGTAATTTTGGAGTTAGATGGCGAGCTCGCCGCCCTTCAACAACATTTGGTGCAAACGGCAAAACTACACCAAGAAACGCTGCTGCCAGGGGTGACCCACTGGCAACACGCGCAGCCGGTGAGTTTTGCCCACCATTTGATGGCGTATTTTTGGATGTTTGCCCGGGATCGCGAGCGCCTGCAGGATACTTTTCGTCGCACCAACCAATTGCCCCTAGGCTCCGCTGCATTGGCTGGCACTACCTTACCCATCGATCGCGCTTTTTCCGCCAAAGAATTAGGATTTGCCTCCTTAACCGAAAATAGCCTCGATGCCGTTTCCGATCGAGACTTTGCCGTGGAGTTTCTATCCACCTCGGCCATTCTCGCCACTCACCTCTCACGCATTGCCGAAGAGCTGGTAGTTTGGAGCACACCCGAATTTGCTTTTGTGGAAATGAGTGATTCCGTAACCACCGGATCTAGTTTGATGCCACAAAAGAAAAATCCCGATGTGGCGGAGCTCCTCCGCTCGCGCACCGGTCGATTGAACGGCGCTTTGATGGGTTTGCTCACCGTGCTAAAAGCCCTGCCGCTTTCCTACAATCGCGATCTCCAAGAAGATAAATTCCATCTCTTTCAAGGTGTAGACGCCATTGTTGCTTCGGTAAAAATCCTTCACCTCTTGTTGCAGAAATCCAAATGGAAAACGGAAAATATGCGCAGGAAAATTGACGGTGATCAGAGCAATGCCACCGATTTGGCTGACTATCTGGTGAAAAAGGGTGTGCCTTTCCGCGAAACTCACGAAATTTCTGGCAAAGCGGTGCGTTTAGCACTGCAAAAGGGCGTGGGCGTGGAAGCATTGAGCCTCGCCGAGCTAAAATCTCTGCATCCCTCCTTTGAGCAGGATGTGTATCGTACTCTCGATCCGCTCGAAGTAATGCGCGCCCGAAATTCTGTTGGGGGCACCGGCACCAAGGCCGTGGAACAACAAATTCGTTCTGCCGAAAATTTTTTAGAGAAGAAGTTTTATGCCAACCAAATCTGACGAAATTATCGATTTAGAAAAACGCTTTGGTTCATTTAACTACGCGCCTTTGCCAATGGTATTTGCCAAAGGCAAGGGCGTGCATCTGTGGGACGCCGAGGGAAATAAATACTTAGATTTCGTTTGTGGATTCTCTTCCGTGGGGCAGGGGCATTGTCACCCAAGAATCGTAAAAGCGATTCAGGAACAGGCCGAAACGCTGACGCTCATTTCCCGCGCGCTTTATAGCGATCAATTTGCGCCCTTCGCCCAAAAAATTACCAAACTTTTAGGCTATGAGCGGGTGTTGCCTATGAACACTGGCGCTGAGGCCTTTGATACCTCTGTAAAAATCGTACGTAAGTGGGGCTATCAGGATAAAAAAATTCCTTCGGGCCAAGCTAAGATTGTAGTAGCCAAAGATAATTTTCACGGACGCACCTTGGCCGCTATGTCGGCTGCCTCCAATGAAAAACACCATGAGGTATTTGGTCCGGCGATGTCGGGATTTGTGCGCATTCCATTTAATGATCTGGCCGCCCTCGAAGAGGCACTCAAAGATCCTACCACGGCCGCTTTTATTGTGGAGCCCATTCAGGCGGAGGCGGGAGTGTTTGTTCCTGCCGATGATTATTTAGCCAAGGCCTTTGCGCTCTGCCGAAAATACAATGTGCTCTTTGTGGCCGATGAGGTGCAAACCGGTTTGTGTCGCACAGGCAAATGGCTGTGTTCCCAGCACGCCGGCATCAGGCCCGATGTGGTGATGCTGGGGAAAGCGCTTTCTGGCGGAACTATTCCCGTCTCTGCAGTGCTAGCCGATGAAAAAATACTCTCCATGCTCCAGCCGGGCGATCATGGTTCTACTTTTGGCGGGAATCCACTTTCTTGCCACGTGGCCATCGCCGCGCTTTCCGTATTAGAAGAGGAAAAGCTTGCAGAAAATGCGGAAAAAATGGGCCAACTCTTTCGCGCTACCATTCGCGATTGGGGAATGAAAAGGATCCTCGAAGTGCGTGGTAAAGGCCTGCTCAATGCGGTGGTATTTGATTTTGGTGGAGACGCGAAAAAGGATGTGGAGTTTAGTTTAGCGTTAAAAGCCAATGGCATGATCGCCAAATCCACCCGCGCCAATGTATTCCGCTTTGCCCCACCCTTGGTGATCCAAGAAAAAGAAATGCTCGAAGGGCTTTCGATTTTACAAAAGACCCTCGAGCATTTCCCGTCCTTACGTTGTCCTAACAAGAGTCAAAATTTATCTACCGATCAAAAAAACGCTACCGCCCTTAATTCTATTGATGATACTGCGAGAGACTTTTGGGTCTAAGGCCGGACAGCCCCAGCTTCTTCCCGCCTTCGCTCTTGCTTCGCTCACATATCGGGCAGGGTGAATCACGATGGCTCTGCGCTCGGCATTGGAGTTCGTGGCTTCAAGTCCGCGAAGTCTAAGCGAGTAGCCATTTTCCCCCCGGTATGTCCCCAAGGTCTGGTAGAATCCTAGCGAACTTTTATTGCTATTGTTGGCATTGGAAAATTCAGTGGCGATGCCGTCATTGTTCGGATCAGAGTTTTTTCCATGGCTCACTAGATGTCTGCTGACGGTGCCCGTGGCAAGATCAAAAAGAAAAAATCTTCTTCTACTGGAGTGATGACTAAAGTCGATAATGGTTAAATATCGTCTGTTCGTTATCGCGGCGGTTCGACTTTGATAGTAACCCGCGGCTCTATCGTACAAGTGTCTGGATAGTCCCCATGATGCCTGAAATGGAGGCAGGCTATAGTTTGCGCCCAACGACTGAAAATCTTCGGCAGAGATTAGATCGTCTTCATCCTCTACGAATGCATTCAGTGACTCTTCGGCGCATTCTTCATCATTACAAGTGGCATCGGCTAGAGCTTCATTTTTTCCGCAGCTAGAAATTACAAACATCACTAGCAACAAGAGAAATGGAAAAACTTTTCTTGTCATTTTCGTTGTCCCCTTAAAAAAGTTGTCCTGGAATTTTTAGGAAACTACGAAATGAGAAATTTTTGTAATAAAAAAAATTAATCTAATTGCTAGAGTAAGTTAGTCATCAGTTG
>CAYZLH010000047.1:0-1555 GCA_964478795.1 uncultured Bdellovibrionales bacterium
ATCTTGTGTCGTCGCGGAATGAAAAAAAGAAAAGGCAGGGAAAGTAGAAAGGTGGTGCGATGGCCCATGGAATCGTGCAGCGTTTTGCGGAAAAACATATACCAAAAATCACCGCTGACTCGCTGCTGCCAGGTGCCAAAATTCCACGCCTGTAATTCTTTCGAGCGAATAAAATCCGCTAATGGCGACAGCGACTTCATGGCATCGGAATAGCGAATCCACAGCAGGGATACTATTCCGGGGATGACAAAAGCAAAAACTCCAAGAAGGAAAATGTTTTTCCAACGCTGACGCCATTCCGCGGGGCGCGCATGGGCCCACAGAAACCAGATTCCAGCGATGGCAAAAAAAGTAAAGGCGGTGGTCACTTTGATCGTGCCAGCGAAAACACCGCAGACCGACAGTAAAATCAATGGCAGGAGTGTCGGTGAATTCAACGCTGCTAAGAAGCAGGCGAAATAGGCCAAGGCAAAAAACAAGGCTGTGGATTCAATCAGAAAAGTGCGGGACCAAAAAAGATAGAGCGGACTCAGCAAATAAAGCGAAAGTCCCAACCAACGAGCAGCCGGTCGCAATTGCAGCTGCCGGTAGATAAAATACAGTGGAATTAAGGCCAACCAAAAAAACATTCGCCCAACCCAACGACCGGATTCAATCAATGGGGTTTGCGTGAGCAGATGTAATTTAGCCACTAGCCATTGGTAAACGGGTAGCTCAAAGGGGATCGTCCAAGGTGGGCCGAGGAGTGGGGTCTCATAGGCAAAAAATGCCCCGCCTTTGGCGAGAAAATAGGCGGTGATGGCGGTTTGTGTTTGGCGAAAGCCATGTTCATCATAGAGGGAATGATGGTAGCCGACGGTGAAGTTATAAAAAGAAAATAACAGGGCGCCAAAAAATAATAAGAAAGGAGCGAACTTTTCGACTTTCAACTTTCCTCCGTCTCTTTGTAGTAGTCGCCACGGCTAAACCACTTCTCGATAAGGCAATACAGAATAATAAATAGGTAACGGCTGCCCATTTCTTTGATTTTCAATTTGGATTCACCGGTTTTACGATTGATCCAATCGTTGGGCACCACGGTGAAGGTATATCCCCGCACAATTGCCTTCAGCGGTAACTCCACGGTGAGATTGAAGTGGGGACTCAAAAAAGGTTGGACACCAAAGATAACTCTGCGTTTATACAATTTGAACGCATTGGTCACATCATTGTAACGTAGACCAAAAAGAACGCGAATGAAGGCGTTCACCATTCGGTTGAGAAATAGTTTAAACTTTGGGTAGTCCACGATTCGCGATTTGGGGTGGAAGCGACTGCCAAAAACACAGTCTACTTTTTTGGTCTCCATCGTGCGCCAGAATTTTACCAAATCTTCCGGTCGATCGGAGGCATCGGCCATATACACCGCCACGGCATCGCCCGTAAATGTTTCTAAGCCTTTGCGCACGGCCATGCCGAATCCGTTGGGGCCGGCATTAAATTGGGGCTTTAATGTGGGAATCTCTGCACGCAAGCGATCGAGCAGGTCATTATTCAGCGAAGTCGCGTGAATGCG
>CAYZLH010000047.1:1565-10420 GCA_964478795.1 uncultured Bdellovibrionales bacterium
CGAGAATTTTTTGAGTATCGTCTTTGGAGTTGTCGTTAACCACCACAATCTCGTGATCGATTTGTTCCTGATTCAAATGATTAGCCAGCGCCCGCACGGTGCCCTCTATGCACCCTTCTTCGTTATAGGCTGGGACGACAACGGAAAGTTTCACTAAAATCTCTCAAGTGAGGCATCGACGATTTCCTTGAGGATCTCAGTCATGCCGTATTTGTAAGTCCAGCGCGGATAATGCTTTTGAAAACGGCGCACGTCAGAAATCCACCAGATGTGATCGCCGGCCCGGGCTTGATCGGACAGCGTAAAATTCAATTTCTTCCCAACCAAGGATTCGGTTGTGCGAATTGCTTCCAGCATCGAACAATTGCTGTGGCGAGAGCCGCCCATATTGTACACCTCTCCGGCGCGTGGATTCTGGTGAAAGTGCCAGAGCGCATTCACTAGATCGTAGGAATGGATATTGTCGCGCACTTGTTTGCCTTTATAGCCGAAGATCGTATAAGGCTTGCCGGTAATCACACATTTTACCAAATAGGCTAAAAATCCGTGCAATTCGGCGCCGGAGTGAGCCGGACCCGTTAGGCATCCGCCACGGAACACGCCGGTGTTCAGGCCAAAGTATCGTCCATATTCTTGCACCAAAACATCTGCCGCCACTTTGCTAGCGCCAAACAAGCTATGCTTACTTTGATCGATGGAGAAAGATTCGTCGATACCAAATTCTGCGTACGGGTGAGAGGGATCTAATTCCCAGCGACTTTCCTGTTCCACTAGCGGCAAAAAATTGGGGCGGTCGCCATAAACTTTATTTGTCGATGTAAAAGCAAAGGTCGCCAGCGGAGAAAATTTGCGACAGCTTTCCAGCATCACCAAGGTGCCATTGGCGTTAACGGTAAAATCCGTATAGGGCTCCTTCGCCGCCCAATCATGACTGGGTTGGGCCGCCGCGTGTACAACTAGCGTAATGTTTTGTCCGTAACGAGAGAAAATCTTTTCGATCGCCGCTTGATCACGAATGTCACAATTTTCGTGGTGGAAGTTTTTGCCCAAAGACTTTTGCAGCAATTCGGTATTCCAACTCGTGGAGCCATCTTTTCCGAAAAAATACTCGCGCAGGTTGTTGTCGATTCCTACGACTTCGAGCCCTTGGGCGTTGAGAAACTTTACAGTTTCGCTACCGATCAATCCCGATGATCCTGTTACTATCGCTACGGCCATGTCTGTTTACCCTTCACTCTCTAAAAAATACTTTTTAGCTCCGTCTGATTCACGCGGATCCACTGTGTAATATCTTCGGCAATGGCCTTCGGGCTCATCTTCGGCTTCCAGTTGAATATCGCCTGAGCCTTGCGTGAGTCACTCACGTAAAAGGGAATATCCACGGCCGCTGTTTCCTTGACGGAAGTAATTTCTAAACGCTGACCAGTGGTTTCTCGGGCTAGGTTGGTCCACTCTTGCGGCGAAGTCGAGATTTCGAGTCCACCACCCACGTTGAAATATTCACCGGAAAATTTGCTCAACAAGGGAATCTGCTTTTGAATCAAGGCAAATAGATCCGAGGGATGGAGCAGATCTCTAACTTGTTTGCCCGCACCACCGAAGCCCGTATAGCGCAGGGGCTTTTGGTAAAAATGGTTCGCCAGCCAGAGCGTGAAGACGCCTTGATCGAGTTTGCCAAACTGCCCGGCTCCGGCGATCACTCCGCACCGATTGATCACCGCTTGTAAGCCGTAAGTGCTCACATATTCTTGCACCAGCATTTCCGATGCTAATTTGGTGGCGCCATAAAAGGAACGGGAAGTGTTGGTGGGAAATAGTTCGGAGATCCCTAGTTCCGAAAATCCCAACCCACTGCCTTCCACGGCAAATCGAGTGGCCTTTTCCACCAATGGCAATTTGGTCAAAGGAGCAATGGAGTAAACGCGAGAAGTGGAGAGGAAAATGAGTCCGCCCGCTCGCCGGCGCGCAAACTCCAGGCAATGGTAGGTGCCAACTAGATTCGTATCGATTACATACCGCGGGGAACCGGCGGTGCCGGCATGCACGCTTGGTTCGGCAGACGCTTCAAGGAAAAGATCAAAGTTTCCGTCGAGATCTTCCAGATCTGCGGGGGAGCGAATGTCACCATGAACAAAAGAAATTCCGCGTTGGCGAAATTCGGTCAAATTTCGCTCGGAACCTCGCCGCTTTAAATTATCTAGCACCACCACTTGGGCGCCATTTTCTTGATAGTATTTGGCGAGGTGGGAGCCCACGAATCCCGCTCCACCCGTGACTAATATGCGCATGCCCTGGACAGTAGCGCAAAAACACGAATAGCGTGGAGCGTTAAATTGGCCGCAGCCAAGCGCCTCGGGCTAGAAATCGTCAGTACTCTCCGCCCACTTCTGTGCGAACGGCCCATAATTCGGGGAAGAATTTGTATTCCACTCGGGATGCGAGAAATTTGTAACCCGCGCTGCCACCGGTGCCTGTTTTCATGCCGATGGTTCGGGCCACCATCAGCATGTGCACATTGCGCCAAATGGAAAACTTTTCGTCGAAATCTAGCATGGTTTCGAAGAGCAAAACCCAGTGATAGTTGTCCTGCGGTTTTTCATAGATCGACTTCAGGGTTTGCACCAGCTCCGGCGAATTTTGCCAGGGACCGGATACATCCCGCTTCAACAAACTCTCCGGTACGGAAAATCCCGCCTTCGCCAGCGCGCGCACAAATTCGTCGTAGACCGAGGGAATTTTTTGAATTTTTTCGAGTTCCGCTTTTTTCTCCGGGTCGTTTTCAAAAAACTGCAAAAAGAACGATTCACGAATCCCGAATAGGAACTCAATCATCCGGAACTGGATCGATTGAAAGCCGGAGGCGGGACGCAGATTGTCGCGAAAGCCGGCAAACTCCACGGGCGTGAGCGTATTGAGCAGGTTGATTTGCTTCACCATGAGGTCCATCACGCCCACAATGCGCCGAAATTTCTTTAACGCGCGCGACACAGAGCCCGAGCGAAAATCTTTTACAACGGCATCGGTTTCATGGCGCATCAGTTTAAACCATAGCTCCGCGGCTTGATGGATAATGATAAAAAACATTTCATCATGGTGGGCGGGTTGAGAAAGTTCTTGCTGCAGGGAAAGAAGCTCGGGCACCTTAAGGTAGGAATTATAGTTGAGTTCTTTTAGCTCTAAATTTTCATAGTTGGGCATCGTCAAAATCCCTTTGCTTTGTTAGAGTGCGACCATGAGCATCACTCGAATCGAACAGGCCCGTTTCGCCGATCAACTGCTTTTCGCCAGAACCACGGTTTCTCCCGTGGCTCCGCTCACAGAGATGGCGCCCAACCTCACGCTTGCTGATGCCTATGGCATTTCCGAGATTAACCTTAACGCCCGACTCTCACAAGAAGGAGGTCGGCTGATTGGGAAGAAAATTGGCCTGACTTCTAGAGCGGTGCAAAAGCAACTCGGCGTGGGTGAGCCAGATTTTGGTTATTTATTGTCCCAAATGCAGGTGCCGCTGGGCGAGAGTGTGTCGCGGGGGAAAATGATCTTGCCGCGAGTAGAAGGCGAACTAGCGTTTGTGCTGAAAAAAGATTTACGGGGCCCCAACCTCACCGCCGCCGATGTGATCCGCGCCACGGATTTTCTGCTGCCTTGTATTGAGATCATTGATTCGCGGGTGAAGGATTGGAAAATCAAAATTCAAGACACCGTGGCCGATAACGCTTCTAGCGCGTATTTTGTGTTAGGAACTGAGCCGAAAAAGTTAGGGACGCGCGACCTGCGGATGGCGGGAATGAACCTAAAGGTAAATGGCGAAGTGGTATCCACGGGTTGCGGTGCTGCTTGTTTAGATCATCCCGTGAATGCAGTAGTTTGGCTGGCCAATACCTTGGGCAAATGGGATGTGCCGCTACGGGCCGGCGAAGTAATTCTCTCCGGTGCATTTGGCCCGGTGGTGCCGGTCAATGCGGGAGATCAGGTAGAAGTTTCCATTGCGGGTTTCGCACCCGTACATTGTAACTTTGGGGAGTAAGCGATGAACGCAAAAGAAATGGCGCAGAAATTATGGGAAGCAGATCGAAAGTGCCGAGCGCTTCCCCGGTTTAGTAAGTCGGAAAATTTTGATTTGGCCACGGGCTATCAGGCACAGAAATTGTTGGCCGATCATCATCGCCAATCTGGCGCGAGAGTTATCGGGCGAAAAATGGGAATGACTTCCCGGGCAAAAATGCAACAGATGAAAATCGATGCCCCCATTCATGGCTTCCTGACCGATCAAATGCAAATCTCCGATGGTGGAATTCTTTCTTTGGACAAGCGAATTCAAGCCAAGGTGGAGCCAGAAATCGCGTTCATTACCGGCCGAGAATTAAGTGGAAATCCATCTGTGGCCGAGGCGCTCGATGGCGTGAAGTGGGTGCTAGGCGCACTCGAAATCATCGATTCTCGCTATGAAAATTACGATTTTCAGCTGCCCGATGTGGTGGCCGATAACTGCTCTTCGGCCGGCTTTGTGCTGGGCGGGAAAAAACTGCCGCTCGGCGCGGTGAAAGATTTGGAAAATTTGGGAATTCTCCTCGAGATCAACGGTAAGCCCGCCCAATTTGGCTCATCGGCGGCGATTTTAGGTCACCCGGGTCGCTCTCTTGCCGAACTCGTGGGGCTACTGCATGCCGAGGGAGAGTCCTTACCGGCAGGTTCCGTAGTGTTGGCTGGTGGGGCAACTGCCGCCGTGACGTTGACGGCGGGAGATTTTGTGCGCGGAAAATTTGATCAGCTCGGCGATGTGGAATTTCGCGTGGCCGAATGAGCAACCTCACGCCAATCCACCGAGAAAGATTTTATGCTACCTGAGCTAGCTTTGCTTATCGGCGTGTGGATTCAACCCTGCGAACAGTCGTTGGTCAAAGAAGAGCATTTCTCCGCGGAAAAAGTTGCGCTTGTGGAAACCAATTTTGTCGACGCTGCCTGTACGAAACCGCTGCTCGAAAGTCGCAGCGAAGGTGAGTATTCCCTCGGCGAGGAACTTCCGCTTGCTCCCCGCGGCCACGCCATGGATTTTCAGTTCACCAAAGTGGAAATACGCGGGCGATCGGCAGAAGTAGTGCAGTGGCTGCAACAACAAAAGTTTTGTGGCATTGCCGATTGGCAGCTCGATCAATTCGTCGAAGTTTCGGGAAAAATTTGCGAATTTCCTCTGGGCAAAATTCAGGTACCGGAAGTGGGAGATCGGCGCTTTGGAATTTTTCGGGTAGAAGACAATCTCCTCTATTTTGGAAAATTGACTCCAATACGGGATGGGAAAAGTAGGGAATCCCGACCTACGGAGTGGGATCCAAAACCATATCGACGATTGAATCTGCAGGCCAGCGAAGCCTCGTACCAGGATTGATTGCGGACTATTACGGGCTCACACGGTCCAGATAGATTTTTTGACCTGAAGTCGAATTCAGAAGCTCCTTTTGGTTAGGAGACGGGGCTTTCATTTTCCCTTTCACCCTAAAATACTGATCGCTGTATTCCGATAAACGAATAATGGTACCCCCCTGGAAACAAATCTGTTTTTCTGCAGTTTTTTGCCTTTGTTTGGGGCTGTGGTCAAACCTTGCTTTGGCAATTTCGCCAGAGTTTCGCCGTTATCTTCATTACGAAACCCAGGCGAACGCCGCCGCTAAGCGGAGCTCCGCGATGATCAAGATCAAGCACTATGAGATACCCCTTGATATGGTGGAGTCGAATCTTTCTGATCGATTACCCCGTGAGATCAGCGACAGTTTGGTGTTTGAGCGAAACGGAAAAAAATTCGTTCGCTGGATCATCAATCCTGAAGACACTAAGTTTTCTCTCGAGTTAAAGAATTTTTTGATCGACCGAGGTCTCCCAGTGGAAGAGCATACTTTTTTTGAAGCGTATCAGACAGCATCGCGCTCCTACGTAGTAGAAAATCCTATCACCGGAGCAACATTTTCCTTAAAGGTTTCCACCAATCAAGCTGGGGGTATTTGGAAAGATAAACCCCAACGAGTTAAGGATTCCAGTGAAACCAGACTAGCTGCCGATTATTTACAGATGCGAAATAAAGTTGTCCCCTTTGAGCACATCAAATTACTTGATGAGCCCGGCGCCTTTGGGATCAAAGAAATAGATCAAGGAATGATGATTCGTACGTTACCAGAACTGCAAGAGGGGAAATTTAACTACTTGCCGGGATTTTCGGCCATGCATTCTAGTATGGGACGCCAGATAGCGAACCTGAATGGCTTCTCCGATCCAGCAGAGTTTTGGAATAAATACTACAATAAAGTTTTGGCCAGGGGACTGGCGGAGCTGGTGGCCAAAACGGGAGTTACGCTCGATTCGCCTCATTCACAGAATTTTATCATCGAACTAGATCAAAGTTTTCGGCCGACAGGAAAAATACTATTTAAAGACTTGGGAGATCTCTATCTAGATGGAAAACTGGTCGTTCCGTTCGGTGGGGAAGAATTATATCGCAGTTTTCCCGGGCAAAATAAAATGTATGGAGCGGTGGCCGCCCGCGCCGGAATTATGCACGGAAATTATTTTCCGGATTGGCTTTCGGCAGAGGAGTATTCACAATGGGGTGCAGATTTTTCTAAAGAGTTCGATCGAGAGCTGGCCAAACAAGTGGGGATAGCGCCAGAAAAATTGGGTGGCGCTTTTTTACAAAATGAGAAAGTTTTTGGGAAAAAAATTTCTACTAACCTTCCGGAATGGGATGCTCATATCGCTAAATTTGCTGTGCCAAAGGTTCCTGCCAAGAATCTTGGCGTGTCTCCCGTAGAGGCATCCGTAAACTGTCAGTCGGCATTTCAGTTGATTGATCCGATCTGATTTGCGATCGGGTCGCGGCGAATTAGCGTTCGCCCTTGGCGAATTTACACAGGAAAGATGTCCGTCTCAATGCGCTTAGTAAAGATTCATTCCTCTTCGGTTAGAATTTCTTAAAAAATCCACTAACAGGTAAATCCCCAGCCGTCTTTACCGATACGCCTAAGGTGAAGACAGAAAAAGGCAGCTTTACTCTAATTCTCGTATTAGCCATGGGCTTTTTTGCGCTCGTGGGAGCGGTCTATTTTTTCACGTCTTCTTCTCAGTCGCAGCAGCAAGAAAAGAATGCGCGCGCCATATTTGAGTCGGCCAAAGAACGAATGAATCAAGTGTTCGCTAATCCGCAGACCTGGAATGTTTCCGTGGAACGAAACCCCAATGCCTTTGGTTGCTTGAAGAGTGCCAGTGGGAATTGCCAGGGCCAGGGCGGACTTTTTATTGTCTACGACGGTGAAGAGCCACTTTCGCAACTAAATTTTGCTTCGGGTTTGGATGTGGAGGGCATGGGTTGCCAAGGATTTCCCTCCCCGGAATGCGCGGTTCGCGTGGAGGCCAGCTGGAGTCCAGTGTGTAGCCCTAACGGGCCCTGTGATCAAACTCGGTCGGCCAAAGTTTTGGGTCGGGTGATATACGATGACGGCAATTCGCCTCCGGAGGAATGGAAAAAAGAAAGTTTGGTCACACCGCAATTGCAGCTGAGTCAGGCCGTGGTCTGCGAGCGTGGTGGCGGCGTATGGGCGCTAACGGAATGTCTCACGCCCGATCAGGCTCGGCAAATCGCTTCCGGTGCCGCGAGCGGAGCCGCCGCCAGCAGTGATGGAATGCATTCCTCTGCTGGTTATGCCGAGGATTCCCCCCGGGCCCTTTTGCCCGATGCCGTGTGCTCATCCCAACAAATCATTCAAGGCGAGTGGATGGACGTAGAAATGATCGCCCCAAATCGTGGCCAAGTTCGGGTGCCGGCGATGAATGGCTGCCCAGCCGAAGATGTCTTTGTGTTTCAGTGCCAACCTATTTCCAGTCATGATCGTGAGGGCCAGTGGGTGCAAATCGAGGCCCAAATGGCACCGCCTTGCGATGCCAATGGAAATCCGGTGGGTAGCGTGATTCAGCAATAGGTTGTTGTTTTGCTTAGCGCTGATGGACCAATAAAAGTCCTTTAATTTTAAATGGTTGCGAGCGTCCAGGGAAAGTAATGACAAACCCGAGAAAGGCCCTGGAAATCCTTGGGTTTTTCTCCATTTCTGCCGATAGGTACAGCAGAGGAGTTTCTCATGAAAAATTTATTCTCACTCTTTTTGGTTTGCGGATTTTGCCTGCTAACAGCAGCGGCACCATCCGACAGTGGTCATTCCGACGGATACTCCGGTGTGCCGAAAAAAAGGGAGGCCTATCGCTCCAAGGATGATTTGGTAAATATTCGCGAGGAATCCGTGAAGCCCGAGGAAGTTTATAAAAACGGGGTGCAAGAGATTGCGCTGGTGGCCACCGATGTGGGCTATCTTCCCTCACGTTTGATCGTGCGCCGAAATATTCCAGTGCGATTGTTTATCACCAGCGCCTCGGCCAAAACTCTCTGCGTGGTGATGGATGAGTTTTCTTTGCGTAAAGGTGTAGCGCCTCAGCAGGTGGAAGAGTTGCGTTTTCTTCCCACCAAAGCTGGCCAATACAAATTTTATTGTCCCGTACAAGAGATCCAAGGGTCGTTAGTAGTTCGTGACTAGGGTGATGGTACTTTTCATGTTTGGAATTAGGTAAGGGAGAGCGAAACGGTGGGTGTTTTTGACCAAAGTATAGCCGTCTTCTTAGCGCCGGTGAAAGAATACCTGGATGATCCCTCAGTGACCGAGATCTTGATCAATGGTCCTGCGGAGATCTGGGTGGAGCGCAAAGGGAAACTCACGCTCACCGAAGCAAAATTTCACGATGAAGGTGCGCTTCAAGCAGCAGTGAGAAACATCGCGCAGTTCGTTAAGCGTTCCATCGATAGTCAACATCCACAGCTTGAT